>PGTJ01000225.1 GCA_002794515.1 Phototrophicales bacterium | reverse complement strand
CATATGCGTGGTGATTTGAACCTGGCGTGGCCCACCGCCGAAATTGCCGTGATGGGTCCTGAAGGCGCGGTGGAAATTATCTATCGGCGCGAATTGAAAGAGGCGAAAGACCCTGTCGCCCGTAAAAAAGAATTAGCGGATGATTATCGTGCCAAGTTTGCCAATCCGTATATCGCCGCCAGTCGCGGATTTATTGATGATGTGATTGAACCGCGTGATACACGCGCTATTTTGATTAACGCGCTTCAAGTTTTGCAAAATAAACGCGATAGCAACCCGCCCAAAAAGCACGGCAATATGCCCTTATAACGGAGGCGATGAAATAATTATGGTACGCAATACAGGTGAACTAAAAGGCGCAAACAAGATTAACAAAATCTTGATTGCGAATCGTGGTGAGATCGCTGTGCGTGTGATTCGCGCCTGCCGCGATTTGGGCATCCCAACGGTGGCGGTTTATTCGGATGTCGACCGCACCGCCTTGCATGTCCGTTATGCCAACCAAGCCGTGCATATCGGCGCACCACCCCCGCGTGAGAGTTATTTGCGGATGGAAAAGATCATCGAAGCCGCCAAGCTCACAGGCGCAGATGCCATTCATCCGGGCTATGGCTTTTTATCTGAAAATGCCAATTTTGCCCAGATGGTCATCGATGCGGGGTTGACATGGATTGGTCCGCCACCACAAGCTATCGCCACAATGGGCGATAAACATTCGGCGCGTGTTGCGGTGCAAAAATATAATGTGCCACTTGTACCGGGTACGCCTGCGGGCTTGCCCGATGACGAACTGCTCCTTGCCGCAGAAAAAATCGGCTTCCCTATCCTCATCAAAGCAACGGCTGGTGGTGGTGGAAAGGGGATGCGCGCTGTGCATCGGAAAGAAGATTTTGCCGAAGCATTAGCCACAGCCCGCCGTGAAGCCGAGAGCGCATTCGGCAATGGTGATGTATTCCTCGAAAAATTATTGGTGAATGCCCGCCATATCGAATTTCAGATTTTAGCTGATATGCACGGCAACATCGTGCATTTGGGTGAACGCGAATGTAGCATTCAACGCCGTCATCAAAAATTGGTCGAAGAATCGCCCAGTGTGATTATGGATGAAGATTTGCGTGAACGCATGGGCAAAATGGCGATTGATGCGGCACGGTCGGTGGGGTATGTCAATGCAGGCACGATTGAGTGCATGGTCGACAAAGATAAAAATTTCTATTTCTTAGAGATGAACACCCGCCTGCAAGTCGAACATCCCGTGACCGAATTGGTGACAGGGGTAGATTTGGTCAAAGAGCAAATTCGTATCGCCAGAGGTCGGCAGATGACCCCTACCGAGAGTGTGTTGCAACCCCGCGGCTGGGCGATTGAATGTCGGATTAATGCCGAAGACCCTTATGCCAATTTCATGCCGTCTACGGGCAAAATCACCACACTCATCACACCATCGGGACCGGGGGTGCGTGTCGATGGTGGGGTGTATGCGGGTTCAGAAATCACCCCATATTATGATAGCATGATTGCCAAACTCATCACTTGGGGCGAGACACGCTCTGAGGCGATGCTCCGTATGCGCCGTGCGCTATCGGAATATACCATCATGGGGCTGAAACATAATATCCCGTTCCATATCAATTTGCTCAATAGCTTCAAATTCATCGCGGGGCAAATTCACACCAAATTTGTAGAAGAAAACTTCAGCATGACCACCTACGAGACCGAAGTGACGGATGCCGAGTATGAACTTGCCGCCATCGCCGCCACCTTATATGAACATCGCAAACGGCAATTGGCGGCACAAGTAGTTGCGCCCGCCAAACGGGATGCCAGCAACTGGAAATGGGTCAGCCGTTGGGAAAGGTTGCAAAAATGAAATACATCACAACAATCAACGATAAGCAATACGAAATTGACATAGATGCACAAGGCAATATCAAGGTCAATGGCGAACCCCGTTCGGTCGACTTTTTGGCACTGGATTCCACCCTTTATTCGGTCATCACCGATAAAAGTTCGTTGCAAGTGGTCATCGAAGATAACAACGGCAGTTATAATATCCAAGTCGAGGGGCGTTTGTTCGAGGGGCATGTGCTGGATGAACGGGCGATGCTCCTGTCGCAACGGCGTGGGAGCGTTGGTGGCGGATCGGGTGAAGTTAAATCGCCCATGCCCGGATTGATTGTCGGTGTGCCTGTAGAAATAGGGCAGGCGGTATTCAAAGGTCAGACAGTGGTCATTTTGGAATCGATGAAGATGCAAAATGAACTCAAAGCCCCTGTGGATGGTGTGGTACAGACCATTCATGTACAAAAGGGGCAGACAGTCGATAAAGGGGCGCTGTTGGTGATTATCGCCCCACCTGCATAAGATTGGGTGTATGATCGCCTAAAGACAAGACGGGCATGGCATGAGTGCGATGCCCGTTTTTTGTTTATAATGAGAAGGCAACATGCACTTGTGATGAGGATGTGATGAAATGGTTATCAAAACACGCGACAATTTGTATAAGGGGGTGAATGCCCATTTACACAGCATGGCGCAAAATCCCAGCAAAAGCCCAACGATATGGCGTAGCATTCATTTAGCACATATTACTTATCTGACAGATGCCTTAAATGCCCAGTTGCCAGAGAGCTATGTGGCACGCGCAGAGACATCATTACAAATTTGGGTAGAAGATGCTGATGCCGATTTACTCAAACAACAAACCCCAATTCCAGATACGAGTATTGGTTTGTCATCGGTGATTATTTATAAACCCCTTTCTCATGATTACTTTGGTGAACCTATCACACGAGTTGAATTGCTATCGAGTAGTAACAAAATCGGCAAAGCAAAAAAAGCCTATTTGCAAAATCGACGTATTGCCCTCATTAGCGGGTCATCTTTAGTGGAGTTGGATTATTTACATCAAAACACCACCGATTATTGCTGATTTACCCGTCTATCCGCATGAAGATGACTCGCACCCGTATATGATTTTAGTGAGCGATAGTCGTTTGAGCCAAAATATATCGGCGATGGGACGCGCATATGTTTTTGGGGTAGATGAACCGATTCCGCAACAGGTTGTCATACCGCTTGCAGATGATGATAATTTAGTGTTCGATTTTGATGCGGTGTATCAATATATGTTCCGCATGGGGAACTGGTCAAAGCATGTGGAATATCATGATTTACCCTTGCCATTCGATACCTATAGCCCACGCGACCAAGAGCGCATCAAAGCGGTGATGGAACGGGCGAAGACTATTAGCAAATAGTTGCGTGAATAAAAATTTGTGCTATCATAGAACTTATATTCATGTATCGAAATTGGTTAAAATGCCCTTTTTGTTTGACAGAACAATTTATTTTCATAGAATGTGTAGCTATAACGATTAACGTGCCATATTAGGAAAAATGACATGACGAGTGACATACAGAAAATCAATATCGAACAAGAAATGCGCGATGCGTATCTTGATTATGCCATGAGTGTGATTGTATCTCGTGCTTTGCCTGATGCGCGTGATGGATTGAAGCCTGTGCAACGGCGGATTTTATATGCCATGTACGATATGGGGTTGCGGTCTGATACACCGTTCAAAAAAAGCGCCCGTATTGTGGGGGAGGTGCTGGGCAAATATCATCCACATGGCGATAGCGCTGTGTATGAAGCGATGGTACGCATGGCGCAAGATTTTTCTGTGCGTTATTTGTTGGTGAATGGTCAGGGCAATTTTGGTAGTATTGATGGTGATGGCGCGGCGGCAATGCGTTATACAGAAGCGCGTCTGGGGCAAATCGGCGAAGAATTGTTGCTGGATATTGGCAAAGATACGGTTAATTTCACCGAAAATTTTGATGGTAGCCTCGAAGAGCCGTCTGTATTGCCTGCAAGCATCCCCAATTTGTTGGTGAATGGCGCGACAGGCATTGCTGTTGGCATGTCGACCAGTGTGCCACCGCATAATCTGAATGAGGTATGTGATGCGCTGATTTACATCCTCAAAAATTGGGATAAATACGAGGATATTACTGTGCATGATCTGATGCGCTTTGTGAAGGGTCCCGATTTTCCAACGGGTGGCATTGTGTATCGGCATAAAGATGGTGGTGAAGATGGCGAAGACACGCTCATCAGCGCTTATGCGACTGGGCAGGGTAAAGTCACTGTACGGGCAAAAGTGCATATTGAAGAGATGGGACGTGGCAAGCAACGCATCGTCATCAGCGAATTGCCATATCAGGTGAATAAAACGGCATTGATTGAGCGGATTGCGGCGCTGGTGCGTGATGGCAAACTGGAAGGGTTAGCCGATTTGCGCGATGAATCTGACCGCAATGGGATGCGTATCTCGGTCGAGTTACAACGCGGCGTTGAAGCGGGTCCTGTGCTGGTCAATTTATTCAAGATGACCCCGCTTCAAGATACATTTAGCATTCAGATTTTGGCGCTGGTCGATAATCAGCCACGCTTGCTCTCGCTCAAACAAGCCCTGAAGGTGTATATCGACCATCGACTCGAAATTGTGCGCCGTCGCAGTGAATATGAT
>PGTJ01000393.1 GCA_002794515.1 Phototrophicales bacterium | reverse complement strand
TTTATACACCAGTGACGTATGAAGATACCCTCAATAAACAAAATAACTACCAAACACTCAAAGCGGTGGCATTGGTCGGATCTGAGTCGCCATTAGATGAATTAGAAGAGGTGCGCTTAGATAACCCAGATAACCTCATCAGCCTTGTCGCCAGCAACAAGCAACCCTTTATTGTGAGCTCGCTGGCAGATGAAAATCGGTATATCCCCGTTCATGCTGATACACAATCACTCGCCATGGTGCCATTGGTGTTCTCTAATCAATTGGTTGGCATGATTATCCTCGAAGATGACCGCCCGAATGCCTTTGGATATGAAGTGTTGCAATTGTTATTGGCGATGTCGGGTTCGCTCTCGGCAGTCGTACAATCGGCACAATTGCGCGAAGAATTGCAAAAATCTAACCAACAATTGATGGAACTCGACCGCCTCAAGAGCGATTTTTTGGCGAATATGAGCCACGAACTGCGCACACCGCTCAATTCGATTATCGGCTTTAGTCGGGTGATGCTCAAAGGCATTGACGGTCCCCTGACCGAAATGCAAGAACAAGACCTGACGACCATCTATAATAGCGGTCAACATTTGTTGTATCTTATCAATGAAATCCTCGACCAAGCCAAAATTGCCGCCGAAAAACTCGACCTCAAATTTGGCTATTTCGAGATTAAACCTGTTGTTGAAGGGGTGAAATCGATTGGTATCGGCTTGGTGAAAGATAAAAACCTCGATTTGAATGTCGAACTTGCCAATAATTTGCCCAAAGCCTATGGCGATGAATTCCGTACGCGCCAAATTTTGCTCAATTTGGTATCGAATGCGGCAAAATTCACCCATCAAGGGGGCATCACCATCCGCGTTTATCCTGTGACCAATGCACATGGCAAGACGATGATCAAAATCGATGTCATCGATACGGGCATCGGGATTTCAGAAAAAGATCTGCCACTCATCTTCCAGCCATTCCGTCAAGTCGATTCATCACTCACGCGTACACAGGGCGGGACGGGCTTGGGTTTACCAATCGCCAAATCGTTGACCGAATTGCAAGGTGGGGAGATGACTGCCTCATCGGTAGAGCATCGGGGTTCGATCTTCTCGATCACTGTGCCAACTGAGCCAACTGTGGATATTCCACAAGAGGATAAGCCCCAAATGCTAGCCGTCCCCAAAACAGGACCACTTGTGGATAATAAAGAGCCAGCGACCAAGAGTATGCCTGTGGCAAAAGTCGAGAAGACCGATACCAAGCCCAACCGCGAGACGACCACCACTGAAGTGACGGCAATCAGAGCCACCACACCGATGCCAAAGGTGATGCAAACCAAACGCCAGATTGTCCTCATTGAAGATAACAAAGATATGGTCGACCAATTTCGTCGCGCCCTACAACGCGAGGGATTCGAGGTGGTGGTCGCTGACCATCCCGCCTATGCAGAGGCGATGGTCAGCAATTTGCGCCCAACGCTCATCATCATGGATGTGAATTTCGCCGATGGTCAGGGGTGGCAGGTGCTGAAAAGCCTTAAAGACCGTGATGATACGTTTGATATTCCAGTGATTGTCGTCACACTCAACAGCGACTCGCAACGGGCGTATCAACTCGGAGCGCATACCTTTATCCAACGCCCATATATGCCCGATGACCTCATCAAAGCCGTGTTGAAGGCAGAACAAGAGAGCAACACCGAACGCATCTTGATTATTGATGACGACCCTGCCTCTATTCGCCTATTGACGCAATTGCTCAATCAAAATGGCGCATATCGCGTATTTTATGCCGAAAATGGCACCGATGGCATTTCGATGGTGGCGCGTCGTCGCCCCGATCTCATCATCCTCGATTTACGGATGCCGGGCAAAGACGGCTTCGCCGTTTTAGAAGAATTGCGCTCGAATCCAGAGACGGTGAACATCCCAGTGATTGTCGTCACGGTGAACTCAACCTGAATAGCGATGAACAGACCTTGTTGTCGAATATCCATATTTTGTACAAATCGGATATTAGCCAAGCCGAGTATGACCGTTTTATCCAAGAAGTTCGCAGACACCTAGACACAGGCGGAAACGATTAAACAACATGATACGCACGAAGACCATCACGCTCGAATGTACCTATTGCCATACCTTGACATCCTTTCGAGATTTTAAGGGGGCTTGCCCTAATTGTGGCGAGACGATAGTCGAAGCTCGTTATATGCTCGATGGGAGCGATTTTCGCATCTGGGCAGATAACTTACATACCCGCCCCGCTAATTTATGGCGTTATCACGAAATTTTGCCCATCTATAACACCGATAACATCATCAGTTTGGGCGAGGGCGGGACACCACTCATCAAGTCGAAGGCATTGGCGG
>PGTJ01000045.1 GCA_002794515.1 Phototrophicales bacterium | reverse complement strand
CGATGGTGGTGTAATCTTGTATTTTGATAGTCAAGCCCGCGGCTTCCATATCTGCCCACAATTGCTTACGACATTCATAGCGGTCTAAGCCGGCATATTGACCGCCATTTTCGTTGATGGTGGCTTTGCGAGTCAGCACATTTATCATCGGCAAGTTGTGTTTTTGGGCGATTTCATAATCATTAAAATCGTGAGCAGGCGTAATTTTTAACGCCCCAGTCCCAAATTCTCTATCCACATATTCATCGGCAATAACGGGGATTGGGCGATTGAGCATTGGCACATATGCTGTTTTGCCGATGAGGTGTTTATAACGCTCATCTTCTGGATGCACCGCCACCGCCGTATCGCCCAAAATTGATTCGGGGCGCGTGGTCGCCACAGGGATAAACTCGCCACCTTCTATCGGATATTTGAAGAAATATAATTTCACAGTTTCTTCTTCGCGTTCCACCTCTAAATCACTGACCGCCGTCTGTAGACCTGGCGACCAATTCACCAAACGTGGACCACGATAAATCAGACCCTGTTCATAGAGTTTGATGAACACCTCTTGAACGGCATCTGATAGACCATCATCCAATGTAAAGCGTTCACGCGACCAGTCGCAACTCGCGCCTAAGCGTCGTAATTGACGGGTAATCTCGCCACCATATTTTCCTTTCCAATCCCATGTGCGCTTCAAAAATTCCTCACGTCCAATTGCTTCACGGCTTGTGCCTTCATCGCGCAACATCTTCTCGACTTGCAATTGGGTGGCGATGCCTGCGTGGTCGGTGCCAGGGACCCATAATGCCGCTTTACCGCGCATCCGCTCATAGCGAATCATCAGATCTTCTAACGATACGAATAACGCATGACCGATATGTAGTGCGCCTGTGACATTGGGCGGTGGCATACTAATCACGAATGGCTCGGCATCATCTGGCGCGACTTCTGGCTTAAACCAGCCATTGGTCTCCCACCATTCATATAGGCGTGCTTCGGCTTCGGCAAAATCGAAATTTTTTGGCATTTGTTTGGTTTGTGATTTATCCATCCAGTTATCCTTTCTATGCAATCAAAAAACCCTTTCATCCCGATTGTGTGCAGGGACGAAAGGGTTTTATACCTTCCGCGGTACCACCTTGCTTCGGCAGAATCATCCACCGCGCTCATTTCGCTATCACGGGCGCTTCCCGTCACATCTTACTATTGGTTCAGATGTGCAACTCACAAGGGACTTTTCATCCATTTGATGATGTGTAAGCTCTCAGCCTATGACTTACATTCTCTGGACATCAGAAAAAAGGATTACTTTTCTTGGTCATCGTCTTTGGTATTCAATTATATCAAGAGTGTAGCATAATTTTAGGGCGCGTCAATGAGGTATTGATATTTCCAATTCCCGGTTGCCTTCAGCACTCAAACGAAAACAGAAGGTGTTATAGGCAATATCTTGAGGTACATCCACAATATACGGGTTGAATGGTTCGCTAATCTAGCTGTTTATCTCGGACATATGACTCGCTCCATGCCAACATCGTGCGGATTCTATCCGAGACCATATCAATCGCTACATTGTTAAATCCGCCTTCGGGAATAATCACATCGGCATAGCGTTTCGATGGCTCAACAAATTTGAGGTGCATCGGACGTACTGTAGTGAGATATTGCTGAATAACCGACTCGGCAGTGCGTCCCCGTTCTTTGATGTCACGTTGTAATCGTCGAATAAAACGCAAGTCGGGGTCGGTATCGACATAAATCTTGATGTCGAATAATTCACGCAAATCGGGGTCGCTAAAAATGAGGATGCCTTCGACCAAGATAATCGGTTGCGGTCCTACGGGTATTGTATGTTCTGTACGTTGATGGCGGGTGAAATCATAAGTGGGAATTTGCACAGGTTTCCATTGTTGCAAAGATTTGATATGGTCAATCAGGAGGGTCGTTTCGAGCGAATCGGGGTGATCAAAATTGATTTCGCGACGTTGGGCTTCGGGCAGGTGTGAGAGATCTTTATAATAAGCATCATGCGGTAAATAAGCAATATGATGATGTCCAACACGGTCTAATATCGCATTTGAGATGGTCGTCTTGCCAGACCCTGTGCCACCAGCAACGGCAAGTGTGAGTGGGCGCGGTCTGCCATCATCAAAAAAGGTGGTTTTATCTGCCATAATCATCCTCTGCCCATAATAAAAAATGCCCGTAACCTTATATTTTACGGACATCTTTGAAAATCTGCAAAAAGCCACCGATGGGATTTGAACCCATAACCTGTCGCTTACGAAGCGAATGCTCTGCCGTTGAGCTACGGTGGCGCCTATGTATCTGCAAGATTATAACAAACATCTGTATCGGCTATCAAGATGCTTTTTAGGCATCTGAGCCTTTTATTTGTATCAAATAACAATCACCATTCACAATCGGCATGAGTTCCAATTGAGATAATTCATCCGTGAGTGGGTCGAGGCAATAAATATAAATCAGCCGTCTACGAGTTGATTTGGCGTATTCTAAGGCTTTTTCGGGCGAGAAAGCATATACAATCTGACGCTCGGCATAAAATGCAATGGCAGGGCTTTGAAAGATTAAGTTGGTGATAATATCATCTTCTACAGTTGTATTAGCGCGAATTGCCAGTGCCACACCCATCTGAAATGGATCTTCACCTGTAATATGTGCGCCAACAAAAATCAGTGTAGCAAATAGAGATGACGTGAGGAGCAAACCCAGCATGGCTGATTTAGACCACCATACACGGCGTAAACGCCATGTCCATATTACCCCCAAACATGCCATAATTGAAAAGGCGGGCATGAGATAATATTTATAATAATCGTGGATATAGCTGGCATTACGAAAAAATATCAAAAAGCCTAATCCGCCAGCCAACATCCCCCATGTCATGGTACGAGTGAGGCGCGATTGCTTGAGTAATGGCTTGATGCCGATAAGTCCCATCACAACAACAAACAAGGTCATCATGGTTGCCATATGGATGAGTTGACGAAAAATATATTCAAAAATGGTGAAAGTCGGCGCACCGCGAGACCCGCCGATATTACTGGTACGGAAGACCAATGCATCTAGCAATTTTTGGATTGCACCGGGATATTGCGCTTCATAAAACAATGGGACGGCAATGGTCGCCAAAATAACGACTAAGCCGAGTGCATATAAATCGAATAATTTACGCCAATTGGTAATCATTTTAATCAGACGTGTTTCGACACGATAGATCACCCCAAAGAAGATGAGTGCTATGAAGAAAAAAATCGCCGCCCATGCTGTCCACATTGCCAAAATAGCCAATATTGCCAATGCAAACCATCGCGTCCGCGTAGGGTAGCGTAAATATTGCGCGTAAATGGCGAAAAATGGCATCAGAAAAGCCATCACCAAAGGCTCATGATTGGGCATTCGTCCAAAGTAAGCAATCATCGGGGTGAAGCTATATAGAATCATTACCAGCATTGTCCGTTTTTGCCCCAATAACCGCCGCGACAACACATATAACGATGCCAAACTAATCATTGTGGCGCATATAATCACCCACCTTGATGAGGCTTCAGTGAGCATAAATGGCACACCTGCCAACGCCAACAACCAAGAAATCATTGGCGGATGATGCAAATAAAAATTATAATTTTCTGGCTTGGCAGGAATTTCATAATTGAGCAATGGCAACAATCGCAATTCTGATGCGCCATACAAGCTATAATTGCGAGCAGTGGTCATAAACACCACCCCATTCGCATCATGATGCCCAAACCACGGCGCACCAATACGAATAGTGAGCAATCCCCACATGACTAATAATAAGGCAACAATGCCCCAATTCATTCGGATGGTTTGTCGCATAGCAATCTCGCTTGTGTTATCGCCAATTTTATTCTATATTAACTGAAATAAACCCACTTATCACATTCTGGATTACAGATTATGACCCGTTCGCCACAAATTGCAGTGCTTATCCCCTGTTATAACGAGGTATTAACCATTGCGAAAGTCATCCAAGATTTTCGCGCTCAATTGCCGAATGCGACCTTATATGTGTTTGATAACGCCTCTAGCGATGATACCGCCAAAATCGCCAAAGATTTGGGTGTTGAGGTGTATTATGTCAAACATCGCGGTAAAGGCAATGTCGTCCGTCAGATGCACCGCTTCATTCAAGCCGATATTTATATCATGGTCGATGGCGATGATACTTATCCTGCCGAATATGTGCAAACACTTATCGCGCCGATTATCAACAAACAAGCCGATATGGTGGTCGGTAGCCGATTGTTAGATGATACTACCAGTGAATTTAAATTGCTGAATAAATGGGGCAACCGTTTTTTTCTCATTGTGTTGAACACCATTTTCCGTGTCAAGTTGACCGATATTTTATCGGGTTATCGTGCGATGACCCGTGAATTGGTCGAAAATATCCCATTACTATCAGCAGGATTTGAAATTGAGACCGAACTGACCATTCGCACCCTTCAAGAAGGATATATCATCCAAGAAGTACCTGTAAATCTACGCAAGCGCCCAGAAGGCAGTTATTCTAAAATTCGTGTTCTGCGCGATGGTTGGCGCATCCTGATGACCATTATGACGCTCTTTCGAGATTATAAACCCCTCACCTTTTTTAGTTTCATCGCGGGCATCATCACCACCATCGCTTTATTAATGGGTCTGAGCGTGTTCATCGAATTTTTAGAAACAGGACTGGTCAGGCGCTTTCCAACGGCAATCCTCGTTGCCAGCATGATTTTATTGAGTGTCATCTTGGTCATCACGGGATTGATTTTAGATACCATCAATCGCCGTTTTCGAGAACTCAATTTTCAACTACGTCGATTCACACAAAATCATGATGAACATGCGCGTGAATTAAAACATCCCATAAACCAATAAATCACAAAAGATACCATGAAAAATCAAAAATTATTTGTGGATGAAACAGGTACAAAGGGTATGCCAAGTATTGTCTTTCTGCATGGTATCGGCACAAGCAGTTGGATGTGGTGGATGCAAGTAGAGGCACTTTCTGGTTTTCATTGTCTAACAATAGATTTGCCCGGTCATGGTCGTAGCAATCATATTGCATGGCATTCATTTGCAGATACCGCACATAAAGTGGCAACAATCATTCAAGAACATGCCACAAACGGACGGGCGCATATCGTTGGGTTATCTCTTGGGGGGTATATTGCGTTGGTGATGTTGCAACATCATGCAGATATATTAAATCATGTCATTGTGAGCGGGGTAACGATAGAACTAATGCCCAATCGGTCATTATTAAATCCACAATTATGGCTCATGTCTTTTTTATTCAAAAGGCGCTGGTTTTTGAAGATGCAGGCAAATTCATTACATCTGCCTGCGAATAAAAAAACTGCTTTTATCGAAAACCTACAGGCAATGTCGATGACCACATACCGCAAAATTGCCGAAGAAGCGGTTGATTTTTATATACCACCAACACTCAATCAAGTCATGAATCCAACCCTAGTTGTGGCAGGTGGTCGAGAATCAAAAATCATCACACAATCTGTTTATGCTATTCCCCAAATTATGCCCAATGCACAAGGATGGTTCGCACCAAAACCAGGACACGGTTGGAATGTTGAAGCACCGACATTATTTAATGCGATGATACAAGCATGGATTGATAATAAACCGCTTCCATCACAATTACAGAAAACACATGACAGAAAATAAAATTTCTGTCATGCCACAAGCGATTTAGTGTCTAAAATGTCGAATGCCCGTCATGACCATGGCTATGCCTGCTTTATCTGCCGCTTCTATCACTTCGTTATCTCGAATAGAACCACCCGGTTGGATGACCGCCGTGATGCCCGCATGGATAGCCACCTCTAAGCCATCGGCAAACGGGAAAAAAGCATCAGAAGCCAATACCGCCCCTTTAGCGCGATCGCCTGCTTTGCCAACAGCAATCTTCACCGCATCCAATCGGCTCGGCAACCCTCCCCCCACCCCAACAGTGGCATTTTTTGTCGCCAAGACAATCGAATTCGATTTCACATGCTGAACGGCTTTCCATGCGTATTGCAAAGCCAATAATTCCTCATCTGTTGGTGGACGTTGCGTGACAGTTTTCCACAGTGTGCCTTCGGGATCGCCTGTATCGGCTTGTTGCACTAATAAACCACGATGTACATTGCGAATTTCTAATTCGACACCATCGTAGGGTTGGGGAATACGCAATACACGACAATTGGGGCGCTTTTCTTTGAGTTTATTCAAAGCGCTCTCGGTGAAAGATGGCGCGGCAATCGCCTCTAAAAATAGCGACCCTAATGCGGTGATAAAATCATCATCTACCGTCCGATTCACAGCAATCACGCCACCGAATGCCGATACAGGATCAGATTGCAATGCCAATGGATACGCCATCGCAATGCTATCGGCGCTGGCAATTCCACATGGGGTTAAATGTTTGACGATGACGACTGTTGGATCGCCAAAACTGCTCACCGCCCGCCATGCCGCATCTAAATCTAAAATATTGTTATATGAAAGTTGTTTTCCGCTCAGAATTGTGCCACCCAGAGGGGCTTCACTAGCATGATTGGAATAATAAGCGGCGACTTGATGCGGATTTTCGCCATAGCGCAAGGTTTCTATCTTTTTCATGCCAATAGACAATTGATCGGGCAAGTCAGTGCTGACGACAGGCACGGTCATCGTCCCACGCGCCAAAAATGCGTGAATGGCTGTATCATATTCGCTGGTATGGGCAAAGGCTTTCACAGCTAAATCCCGCCGTATGGCTAAATCGATATCCCCAGTCGCCCGCAAACTGGCAATCACACGATTATAATCGGCGGGGTCAGATACACATGCTACATGGAAAAAATTCTTGGCGGCGGCGCGGAGTAATGTCACACCACCGATATCGATTTGTTCGATGGCATCCTGAAGCGATACACCTGCCTTACTGACCGTTTCTTGAAAGGGATATAAATTACACACCACCAATTTTATGGGCGCATAACCGTTCCGATTCAAATCATCGATGTCTTCGGGCGTAGAACGGGCTAAAATGCCCGCATGAATGGCAGGATGCAGGGTTTTCACCCGTCCACCGAGCATTTCGGGAATGCCTGTCACCTGTTCCACAGGAGTCACACTCAACCCTGCATGACGCAACATCGCCTCTGTGCCACCACTGGCGACCAAATCCCATCCGAGACTGATTAAATCTTTGGCAAACTCGACAATATTTGTCTTATCGTAAACGCTGATGAGCGCACGCGGCATGATATTTTTCCTCGTTTTATCCAGATATCCAATGAATAAAGGTGCATTATAGCGCGTTTTTGACGATTAACGAAGTGACCAAATTCACCAGTTTTATGTGAAATACTTCACAAGTAAATGAATTTGTGATATAATTCACATATCAGGATAGATGAAGTCTTGGAGGACTTTCGATATGACAACCCAACGTCCACGCATTATCATTATCGGTGCAGGCTTCGGCGGATTGGCAGTGGTCAACAAATTACACCGCCACGATGTGGATATTTTGCTGATAGATCGCAACAATTTTCATACCTTCACCCCCCTGCTCTATCAGGTGGCAACCTGCGCCCTCGACCCCAGCGAAATTGCCTATCCTGTGCGCGGAATTTATCGTAAAAATCGCAATGTCAGCTTTTTATTGGGCGAAGTCATAGCAATTCATCCTCACGAAAAACGAATCACGGTAAAAACCAACGGCACAACACTCGACCAATCGTACGATTATCTGGTGATTGCCACAGGCAGTGTGATTAACTTCTTTGGCAACGATAGCATCGAGCAATTCGCATTCGGATTAAAAAATTTGCAGGATACGCTGATTTTACGCAATCATATCCTCAAATTATTCGAGAAAGCAACATGGACAAAAGATAGCATTGAACGGGATGCCATGACCACGATGGTCGTTGTCGGTGGCGGTCCGACAGGTTTAGAAACAGCAGGCGCATTATACGAGTTATATAATCATGTCCTCTCGCGGGAATATAACCGCGCCAATGCCATTCGCGCTCGTGTGGTTTTGGTAGAAGCCAGCAACACATTATTAACACCCTATCCAGACCGTTTGCGTGAATTGGCGCGTAAACAACTCGAATCGCTCGGTGTCGAGGTCATTTTGGGCAAGGCTGTCCAAAAAATGGAAAAAAATCGGGTGATTTTAGTCGATGGTGAGGTTATCCATACCCATACATTGGTTTGGTCGGCGGGTGTTAAGGGGTCGCCAGTAGCGCGGATGCTCGGTGTAGAATTGGCGCGTGGCGATCGAATTCCTGTTAAGCCAACGATGGAGGTCATCGGTTTAGACGATGTATATGCGGCAGGCGATATTACTTATATCCTCGATAAAAGTGGTCAACCATATGCCCAAGTCATCACTGTTGCTCAACAACAAGGCAAATTGGTGGCGAAAAATATCATTAACCGCCTCAACGACAAGCCACAAGCCGAATTTGTGTATTTTGATAAAGGCATTATGGCGACTATCGGCAGACGGCGGGCGGTGGCTTATCCCTTCAACAAGGTGCAACTATCGGGATTTTTCGCGTGGATCACATGGCTTGGATTGCATCTGATTTGGTTGATGGGCTTCCGCAATCGGATCAATGTATTCGTCAATTGGGTATGGAACTATCTGACATATGACCGTTCGGTGCGGATTATTCTCGATGAGACCAAACCACAATCAGGATGATATGAGGTGTAGGGGCATGACAGAGCATTATCATGCCCCAAATTTATCTATAAGCCCGATTTTAAGGCATCTTCAGCCGTCCAGCCCCTATCTTCTTTGGGGATGAGCGTCTTGAGGTACGCCTCGCGTGGGGCTTTTTCAAATATGGCAAAAATAACCAACAATATCCCACATACGCCGATGAGCAATAAGCCAATCACAATGCCATATCCCGCATTGTGACCGATGAAAATGCTCCCTAAAATGAGGGGTAACACCATCAGCATCACCACAGAAGCGAGCCAATTGAAGATGATAGCCAAGGCACCACCGTGAATTTTTTCTCGGCGCATCGAACTACGAGCGGTGAGTGTGCCGAAAATCAGCCCAAAAACAATCGTGATACCCCATACTAAGGGTTCATTTGTCATATATCACCTCTACCACAAGGTATAAATGAATGGTGCAAGCCCGCCTGCGCTACCCGCAATGATGAGCGCCGCGAACAAGAATAAGACGATTATCATCGGCATCATCCAATATAATTTGCGCTTCCACAAAAAGCGCATCAACTCGCCCATTGTACCCAAACGGCTGATAATATCTTCGTTATAACCACTCACACCTTCAGGTAATGCGGGACGTTTGATGAATGATTGAATTAAAAATCCGACAAAACCAATAGCTGTCAGATAAAAACCGATATTGGCAACATCGCTGAGTGAAGTCGCACCCACTTCTTGACCTGCCAAAACGCGCAAGACGGGCAACCCACAAGCAATCAGCCCGAATATACCTGCGATAAAAATCAGCGATGGCGACATGGGGCGCATCCGAATATCGCTGAGCGATGCCAATGCGATGAGCGCACCAAGCACGGCAACAATCGGGATGAGGATAAAAATCCGATGGGCATCGCCACTCAGATTGGCAAATCCGCTTTTATTCCCCCAAAAGGGCAAAACGATAAATCCAACAGCGATGATTAAAGCACTCCCCAGTGCAATTGCATCGGGCAACGAAAATGGTTTTTCGGGTTGAGTAACAGTTTCAGTAGTCATGACATCACTCTCTAATACGGCTTACGGACTAAGAAATTCTCCAAGACGAGCATGTCAATATCGCTATTCTTGAAGGTATTAAATGCTTCTTTGGGTGTAGATACAATCGGCTCACCCCGTAGGTTGAACGATGTATTCAACACAACAGGCACACCAGTGATCTGACCAAACCGCTCCACAACACCGTAATAACGGGGATTAGTCTCGCGTTCAATCGTCTGTAGCCGACCTGTCCCCATATGACACACCGCTTGCACCTGATCTTGTTTATCCGCTTTGAATGGAGCAACCATGAGCATATAACGGGGTGCTTCATGTTTTTCGACATCAGGATAATCGAAATATTCGGCAGCGCGGTCACGCAAAATCACGGGCGCAAATGGGCGGAATGGCTCGCGGAATTTGATTTTGGTATTCACCACCTCTTTCATGGAATCACTACGTGGGTCGGCGAGGATGCTCCGATTGCCCAACGCACGCGGTCCCCACTCGAACCGTCCCTGAAAGAAACCAACCACATTCTCGGTTGTGAGCGATTCGGCGACAATATCGAGCAGTTTGCTATCATCCGAAAAATGCTCGTATTTAATGTTGTTGGTATCTAAAAATTCTTTGATTTCGCCCTCTGTGAAGCCTTGCCCCCAATAAGCATGAGGCATAACCCAATCACGCGGTTTATTCATGACGATATAATACGCCCAAAGTGCCGCACCCAACGCACCACCATCATCCCCTGCGGCGGGTTGGATATAAATTTCCTCGAACGGTGTTTCGGCTAATAGGCGATAGTTGGCTTTGGTATTGAGCGCCACCCCCCCCGCCATGACCAATTTGGTCATGCCAGTGGTCTTATGCAGATGACGCACAATCGCCAATAATGCCTCTTCGGTGGCACGTTGGATGCTCGCCGATACATCTGCATAATACTGATTTTTCTCCATCGCCGCTTTTTCAGATGCGCGTTCTGGATTGGTATTCATGGTGAAAAATTCGGCTTCTGCGGGGCGCGGTTCGCCGAATAAATCGACAAATTTCTGATTAAATGTGCTTTGTGTGGAATGATGAAAACTGAAATAATCCATATTCAAGCGGAAACTGCCATCTTCTGGCGATAGCTTGAATAATTTTTCTACCTTGTCCATATAGCGTGGCTCGCCATACGGCGACATGCCCATGACTTTATATTCACCATTGTTCACACGGAAGCCCAACCACGCCGTGAATGCGGAATAAAGCAACCCTAATGAATGTGGGAAGCGTTGTTCGCTGAATAGATTGATTTCATTCGTACCCGATTGTCCGGGTCGATAACTCCGCGCCGTGCCGAGTGTGGTGGTCGTCCATTCCCCCACCCCATCTACGGTGAGGACGGCGGCTTCATCGAATGGACTAGCTAAGAATGCACTTGCTGCATGGCTCATATGATGGTCACAGAATAAAATCTGTGTGGGTTTAACACCCACCTCTTTTTGGATGATGCTCTTCACCCATAACTTTTCTTTGAGCCAAACGTTGATTGCCTCGAACCACAACCCCGATGATTTGGGGAACATATTGAATGTGGTTTGCAAAATGCGTTCAAATTTGACCAATGGCTTTTCATAAAAGACCACATAGTCTAATTCTTTGTTGGTGATACCTGCTTGTTTTAGGCAAAAGGCAATCGCCTTTGCGGGAAAACTGCTATCGTGTTTTTTACGAGAAAACCGTTCTTCCATCGCCGCCGCCACTAAGCGCCCATCTTGAATGAGCGCCACTGCGGCATCGTGATAGAAACATGAAATGCCCAATATATACATATATAACCTATGTTTACCCTTGTTCGCGTGCCGAGTTCAAATCTGAGGGGATTGCTGGACGGTCTATCCATGAGGTAACTAGACGTTTCTTTCCACGGATAGCCAGTGGGTCTATGAATAACCGTGACCCAACGCCGAATGGCACAAGTATGGTGAAATACAACACTTGGGCAATCACCTTGCCCTGAACATCACCTAAAACCGAACCGATGATGTTGAATCGTTCCCATGCTAATCGCAATATTGGCAAAATTTGTTACCCTTTATCTACACAATCAATAACGGGTAAACATGATAATGACCTTTTGAAGATGTGTCAATGAGATTCATCCGATGGACGATAATAAATGCGCCCTTTTAGCTTATCTGGCAGTCGATTTTGTTCACCATATGCCTGATATCCATCTCCATAGCCCAATTCCTTCATCAATTGGGTCGGTGCATTGCGTAAGTGCAAGGGGATGGGCAAGTTACCGTGTGTTTCGACATCATCCAATGCCATAAAATAGGCATCATATGCTGAGCGATTTTTGGGAGCAGAGGCTAAATACACTGTGCCATGCGCCAAATTAATCTGACATTCGGGGTAGCCAATCGTCTCAACCGCTTTGAATACCTCATTCGCCACCACTAACGCCGTTGGTAATGCCATGCCGATATCTTCGCTGGCAAATATCACCATGCGCCGTGCGATAAATTTCGGGTCTTCACCACTATGTACCATCCGCGCCAGATAATATAACGCCGCCGACACATCCCCTGCCCGCATACATTTGATATAGGCGCTGATGGTGTCGTAATGTTCTTCATTGGCTTTATCGTAACGCAGATGTTTGGATTGCAATGCCAATTTGATATGTTCTAATCGCAGGTGGTTATTGGCATCATCGGCATATAAGCGCCATGTTGCCTCAAGTAAATTAAGGGCATTGCGTCCATCGCCATTAGCAAATTGTGTCAAAAAAGTGATGCCTTCATCATCCATCTGAACACCCAATTCAGATAATCCACGCATCACCACCTCGTGCAATTCTGCTTCTGATAAAGATTGCAGGGTGAACACCTGACAGCGCGATAAGAGGGCAGAAATCACCTCAAAACTCGGATTTTCGGTAGTTGCGCCGATGAGTGTAATCGTACCATCTTCGACATAAGGTAACAAAAAGTCTTGTTGTGCTTTATTAAAGCGATGAATTTCATCTAAAAATAATAACACTCCGTTGGATTTTTCTGCGCCACCAGCTAATTTTTCGATAGGGGTGCGTTCATCGCGTCCCATATTGACAACACGGCGTAAATCATCTTTTCCTGCCGATACCGCCGATAACATCACCAATTCCATTTGAGTATGATGGGCGATAATCCGCGCCAATGTTGTCTTTCCCACACCGGGCGGTCCCCAAAATATCATCGAATGAACACGCCCCTGCTTTATCATCTGATAAATCGGCTTGCCAACCCCGACTAAATGTTTTTGACCGATAAATT
>PGTJ01000678.1 GCA_002794515.1 Phototrophicales bacterium | reverse complement strand
TATATGGACGCACATCATCTTTCACCAGTTCAAATCGATATGTCTGTAATAATCGCGCCAACACAACTTTCGTCTCGACATCGGCGAATGCCAATCCAATGCAATTGCGCGCCCCTTTGCCAAATGGTAGATAATAATAAGCGTTTTGTGGTGGTTTTTTATCACCCAAAAATCGCTCTGGCATGAAGTCATTTGGATGTTCCCAATAACGTGGGTCGCGATGCACCAGATAAATCGAATATAGCACCCGTTCCCCTTTTTTGATGCGATAATTGCCGAATATCAAATCTTGTGTGGCGAAACGCGACCCCAAGTGAATCGGCGGATATAGGCGTAACGCTTCATTGACCACCGCGCTCAGATAGGGCAGGTGCGCTAAATGGTCGTGATGAGGGGCATGATCCCCCAACACAACCATCACTTCATCATGAGCTTTTTGTTGCACATCAGGATATTTCCCCAAAAAGTATAATACCCACGCCAGCGATGCCGTGCTGGTATCATGCCCTGCGATAAGCATCGTCACCAATTGGTCGCGGATAAGGTGGTCATTCCATCCCATATCAATTAATGTGCCGATGAGATCTGTCC
>PGTJ01000330.1 GCA_002794515.1 Phototrophicales bacterium | reverse complement strand
GATATGGATCGACGCATGGCAGAAATGTATGTGACGCAGTTAGGGTTGACCAATGCCGATTGGCCCAACATCCAAAATTACAATAGCTCCAATCCTGATGAGTTGCCCAAATGGGGTGGTTTCTTGCCGACATATAATTTCTATGGGTGTTGCAACGACCCTAGCTATGCACGGGTTGATCGCAATGGCAATTTGATTGATGGGGCGACCAATCAACCATTTGCCCCCAATTCTAATAATTGGGCAAATGATGGGTTGTTCGATGATTTAATCTGCCAACCTATGAAACAAGCCCGAGATGCCACCCGTCTGTTCTTGGAGCGTGTCGACTTTTTACGTGGCGACCGTGTTGGTTTTGTGACCTTCGACAAAGCCGCCTATATCATTGACCCCGATGGTAAAAATGGCAGACCTGGTCAAGCCAATCAAAGTCACATGATTGAAGATTTACAAACGGCGACTATCGTCTTGAATTCATACATCGGTGTGCGTACCGAACCAAATTATTATATCTGGAATGAAGATGGTGGTGGTTGGATTGGTTATGCCGTTGGTTATAATCAAGATAACGAGGTCGTCCCTGTTAATTATGATTGTGAACGGTCTGAATGCCCGCCACCGCCGATGGATAATTTCAGCGCCCCCAAGATCACACAAGAGTCGATTAATCCGGCTTATCTGAATTATCCTGTGGTGGAAAATTGTAAGTATCAGAATGCCGAGTTGAACTTCCCCTACAGTCGTTTTGCCACGCGCAATACAGGCAATGTGCTGTTAGATGAAGCAAATAACCCAGCGCTGTATCGCATCTTTACACCACCAGTTTATGGACCAGGTTCAGACCCTCTTTGGACGAGTTATAGCAATTCGCGTGCTGGCGGTCCACTGACCACTAATCATAGTTATGAAAAACACGGCACTTGCCATGGTACGAATCACGGTGCGGCGCTTCGTGTGGGCAACAGTGCGCTCACCGACCCGCGCACCACACGTCGTGCTGGTACGGTGTGGATTATGATTTTGCTCAGCGATGGTGCGGCTGGTTCAAGTGATGCAGTTCGTCGGAATGGGTTCAAGATCGACCAAGCTGTGCCATATGAAGAAGTGCGTCGGTATGATTGGCGGCAACGAAGCAACCCCGATTTAAATAACCCTAATCGGGCTAATGAATATGGTGCTGGCGTGAATGCACAAACGGGCGCAATCGTCCAACGTGGTGGATATGGCTGGTTAGGGTTGTGTCCTTATGGCACACCATCTAATCCCGGTCAACTGGTCAAAAATCCTACTGGATTGATATTCCCATATTGCACTGACCCCGATGTTTTCTCACGTCATTTTTGCTTAACCTTGCCTGGGGTTTCTGTTGGTTATCCCGATTTTGGACCGGGATTCGCCCCAGGCTCGCGTGATAGAGATTATCGTGACCGTGTGATCTCGGCGCAACGCGGTGAGACATTCCCGCCACCAACTTGGCGACCATTTAATCCTGCTGTTCAGACAGAAGGTGATTATGTCCTCGAAGAAAATACGCGACTAGGCAATATTTTCGATGTGGATTTGGGCGATTTTGGCGCGCCGGGCAATCCTTGCGATATTCTATATGATGCCGATGATTATGCTCGCGATTGGGCAGATTTTGTGGCAGGCGTAGATCAAGAACAAAGTGGTGATGCTGTGTTGCCGACCATTTTCACCATTGGTTTCCGCTTACAATTCACCGATAGACCACATGCGCCAGGCAATCTGACTTGTGCGCAACGGGTTGGCAATACCAATAGCCCACAATACGATGCCTGCATGTGCAAATTGAATATCGAACAATGTCTCGGTGAAGAATTGCTCCGTTATATTGCCGATGCAGGTGACAACTTTGTCATTGATAATGATATTCAACAAGATTGGCGTGACCACAATGGCTTCACGACACAAATCGGACTAGATAAATCTGTCACCGATTGGGGACCGAAAGATCCATGTGAAAATCCTGCCGTTAATTGGTTTAATCCTGCAGTGGCAATAACCGACCTCGCGCCACGTCGTGGTGGCGAAAGCTGTGGTAACTATTACAACGCGCCGGGTGTCGCCGAATTGCAACAGGTATTTGATGATATTGCGTCTCGTATGTTCACCCGTTTGGCTGGATGAGTTTTGAACAAGGATGGATGTTATGTATAAATCACCGCCAGATACCACTTTAAGACGGCGGGGGCAAACTCTGGCGGAGTTTGCCCTAACGCTACCATTGTTATTGTTGCTTATTTTTGGTGTGATTGAGTTCGGACGTATCTTTCAGGCATGGGTGACGATTGAGAACTCTGCCCGTGAAGCCATTCGTTACACCACAACAGGGCAATATGATAAAGACCGTTACGATGTCAATGCCTTGCTCCCCTGTACAGGTGACCCTGCTGAACGCGGGAATCGCTATCGGATCAATTTCGATTTTGATAATCCATCACATGCAGTAGATGTGTGGTTCAAAAACTATGACCCCGTTAACGGTCCGAGCATCACGGGCGATAGCATCTTTTCAACATGGTATGACGGCATTCAATGTGATCCCGGTTCACCAGAACATCTTGAATGGCGACAAGATATTTTGCGTTTGGTCTCGATTTATGATGTGGCGCGTCGTGGTGCGGCTGGTCTGGCATTAGAACGCTCACAACAAAATGGGACAACCCAAGCCATCTTTAATATGATGACCGCTCTGTGGGATGAACCCATGCCACGCTCGAACCAACGTAGTTATTTTAGTGTGATGGTGTGTAGCTCGCGTGGGTTCTTGGGGCGGGATTCGCGCCCGTATATGCCCGATTTCCCCACTCGTTTTGCCACGATTTTTGAAGATGATGATTTATCGGCAGGTTTTTCTACACCTTATGAACCACCTTATTG
>PGTJ01000087.1 GCA_002794515.1 Phototrophicales bacterium | reverse complement strand
TCTTTGAGGTTGGCGAGGGCGGCTTCACGGGCTTCTGCCAATGTCTCCGATGGCAAGGTGAGGACGGTATCAATCACATGGATGACACCATTGGATGCTTCGATATCGGCGGTGGTCACGGTGGCAACACCATTAATCTTGACCACACCATCGGCGACCGAGAATTGCATATATTCACCTTGTAATGATTGATACACCAAACCATCGGTAATATCACCCGACATCACTTGGTCTTCGAGGACATGATAACGCAATACCTCACGAAGCATATCGACATTATCACGCAGGGCGGCATCTAAACTCACGCCCATATTGGCTAAAACAGCTTCAAAGGCGGCATTGGTTGGGGCAAATACGGTGAAGGGGAAGCCTGTGCCGAGCAGTTTGTCTTGCCCAGTGGCGACAATCACATCCGCCAAAATGCTGAAATCGGGATTGGTGGCGGCGATAAAAGCGACCGAATCGGCACGCGCCGATGAAGCGAGTGCTTCACGAGCGGCGACACGTTTTGCCAACAATTTTTCAGTGAGGACGGCATCAATGGCATGAACCACACCATTCAGGGCGGTGATATCGGTCTCAATCACATTAGCGACACCATTCAACACCACACCACCTTCATCGGTGATCTCCACCAAAATCAAATCGCCATCGAGTGTGCTAACCGTTTGCTTATCTAATTCGACCACAGCACTGGCACGAGCGACCACAGGCAACACATGATAGGGCAACAAATCGCTCACCAATGATGGATTGAGCAAGACTTGTTCTTTCGAGACACCCAACGCACGGAAAGCGGCATTGAAAGCGGCATTGGTCGGGGCGAATACGGTCGACCCTGCGGGGATGGCATTGGTCAAATCGGCGGCAACGAGCAAATCGACCAGTGTGCTAAAGCGACTATCGCCCACCAAACGTCCCAAGACCGAACGCGGGTTGACATTGGCGAGGGCTGTCGCTTTCTTTTGTGCCAGTGTATAGGATGGTGGCAAGAGGACAGAATCGACCACATGCACCACGACATTGAAACCAGTCACATCCGCCATGACCACATTGACATTACCATTGAGGACAACACCACCTTCTTCGGTTGTGCTAACCACGATGCCTTCACCATCCAATGTTTCGTATGTGCCAGCGACCAAATCGGCGGCAGTATACACATCATCTAGGATATGATAACGCAATACGGTTTTCAGCAAATCTTTATTGGCGAGGGCTTCATCTGCGGTCACGCCCAATGCACCAAATAGGGCTTCAAAAGCGGCATTGGTTGGGGCAAATACGGTGAAGGGGAAACCATCACGTAATAAACGCAATTGGTCGGCGGCGATGATAACCTTAAACAAAGTAGACAAATCGGGGGTATCGCGCACCAAGCCAATCACACTATCGGCAGGAAGCGCTTCAATTTCGGCTTTGAATGCCTTCCATTTGGTAATTTCGGCACGGATTTCTTCATCTAAAGCGCTGGTGAAAATCACATCATCAATGATATGAATACGACCATTCGATGCCCGCACATCGCCTTCGATAACATCAGCAATATTCAGACGCACCCCACCACCATCAGTGACAGTGACGCGAATGCTGGTATCTGGCAAGGCAGTCAGCACGACACCACCATTATAAACAGCAATGTCGGCTAATCTGAAGAAACCCGTCAGCACATGATAACGCAACAGTTTGCTGGTTAGAGCGGGGTTTTCGATGAAGAAGGCTAAATCTACATCAAAATATAACCCTAAACGGGTAAATGCTTCATTGTTGGGCGCGAGGAGCGTCAACCCTGGGATGTCGGTACGCGATAGGGTCTCGGCAATGGCTGGCTCTGCGGCTTCAACAACCGATGCTAGAATACTCAGGTCGGCACGGCTCTTCACCACATCTAAAATGGTTGTACCTTGCGCCAATGTGGGCAATGTCGCCAACACAAAGAGCAAGATGGCTACTATTAGAGAAAATAGTCTACGCACTTCTTTGCCTCCAATCAATCCAGAAAAAAAATGTTATTTTGGCTCATTAAATTACAAGAGTCCAATTCCACACACTGCCCTATATTATACCCAAAGATAGTAAAAATTAACAAATTGAAATGCGAGAAAAATGAGAGATTATGAAGAAAAGTGACTAAATGACAAAATTCTATCTTTCATTTGATACTTCTTGATAATCATCTTGCATTTTTTGTTCATTTTCAGAGATATCAGACAGAGAATCGGGAAGGTCATCATCGTGCAAACTCGCCCCGCCCAACGCATAAACCAACACCCCAACACATGCCATTGCATAACTCGATACAATACCGATGATCTGCAACGGACCCAAAAAATTTTGGTCGCTAAATTCACGCCCATGCGAGCCAAACCCCAAGGCATCGGCGAGGCTGAATAACCCCGCCAACAAAACGCCTGTAATCGCCAATCGTGTGCCGATCAATTGGGTTAAATTGGCACTGTCGTAGGCATAAAAGGTATATTTGATATACACCAACGCCCCAGCGATGAATAATACAAACCCCGACATCATCACCATCAGTTGCAAAATCCCCAACCCAGGCGTTGGGTCTAAACCCGTCACACCAGGGAACAACCCCATCATCATCAAAATTGCGCCCAGTGTGCCAATGGCGATGCCAATCTGCCCGACTCGTTCCATGTATCACCGCCCTTTCAGACACGCCTGCAATTGGCGGAGCATATTCCCACCTAAAATATTGACCACATCGCTTTGGGCATATCCCCGCGCCAATAGGGCATCTTTGAGCAACCATAAATCGGCGATGGTATTCAGTTCATAGGGTGTGGCTTCTGCACCAAAACCGCCATCAAAATCTGTGCCAATGCCGACATGCACAGCACTCCCCACCAATTGGCACACATAGTCTATCGCCTCGACCACACGATTAAGCGTCATCGCCGATTTGCCATCGGCAATCGTCCATGTGTTGGATAAAAATAGGTTATATGGCACAATGCCTATCACCCCACCCCGTTCTGCTAAACGGCGAATCATCATATCACTCAGGTGGCGGTCGCTATTACGAAAATGGCGTGGGTTGCTATGACTGGCGATAATCACCCCGTCATAACGGTCGAGCGCCTCTAAATACGATTCTTCTGCCATGTGTGATAAATCTAAAATGGCATTAAAACTCATCATCACATCGAGCAATTCATGCCCCAACACCGTTAGCCTGCCCGGTTCGCCTGTGCCACCACAATATTGGCTGGCACGCCACGCCGGTCCGACAATCCGTACACCTTGCTCATACCACCACTCAAATTGACGTGGTTCAATGATGGGGTCGCCATTTTCCATGAGGATGACCAAGCCCTGCACGCGCTGGGTGATGGGGACATCGTCCGCCCATGTGGCGAGTACCGCCTCGAGATCGGCGGATTGTTGAATCAGTCGAATGCGCGGTTCATCATCGGCGAGGCGTTTATATACATCCAATTGCTTCTCGGCGATACGCATCGCCTCTTTGGGGGTGGTATACAGGGCGGCATCATTGCCGATAGGGGGCATCTTTCCGCGAGGTTCTGTGAATAGCGTGGCAAAAACAATCGCCACCCGCCCGACAATCGCTTCGGGCAATCCAAGCATGGCGTGTCCCACATGATGAATAACCGATGTATTCATCTCATCAGCGCGTTTTTTGAGCGCGCTGGTGCGATAATCGCGCCCATAACACACAGTATTGAAGGCAATATCTTGATGTGCATCTACGATGAACATGGTGTGCATCTTTCTGAAAAAAGATATGAGAAATATTCCCCCCATTATAGGCGATATGTTCCGAAATAGCACGAAAATAATGACCGATGCGAATAATCTTCTCAGATGATAATTCGGTTAGAAATTGTAAGACTTACCCAAACGCACCCGTCTATATCAAAAAATAGTTATAAAAGGATATGACTTTGGAAAACACACCTTCTTCACCACAGAACACCCCGCCATTGCAAACATGGCATGTTCATTCTGGGATAGGCATATTCGTTGGTACACTGTTCATTTTGCCTGTTATCACTTTATTAGCCCTCGCCGATAACTTACTCGGATTACCATTTGTGCCATTTGATGTGTTCAGCTTTGTGCGTGATTTATTGCCAGGGGCAGTATTGACCTTCGGCATTGATAGCATGGTGGCGGTCATCCGTCTGTTTGGCTTAGATACCGATACCACCGCCAAACTCGCCGAACAAGCGATGGCGGTGGGCATGGTGATCATCATGGCGGCACTCATCGGCGGTGTTGCGTATTTCGCCATCAACCGCATCAAGCGCGATGCAGTCACTGTTGGTGGATTATTCGGTGTGGCATTCGGCGTGGCGATGGCGCTCATCGTCGCGGGAAAAAATATCACCGCCACCGCCAGTCCTGTCGCCAGCCTTTTTTGGGTATTGGTGATATTCACCTTATGGGGATTGGCGCTTGGGTGGGCATATTCGCAATGGCAACTCATCGGCGCACGCCCAATGACATCGGATGATGACGGCAATGCACAATCGGCAGAACGGCGCAAATTTTTGGTGCAAATTGGTGGGGCAAGCGCCACATTAACCGTCATCGGTGCGGGTCTGAGCGCGTTCTTTCAGCCAGAAGTGGATACATCCGATGCGTTTGAAGTCAGCACTGGCACTAAGCTCGGCACAACATCTACAGCGAGCGAATCGGTGTATATCGCCGATTTACAACCCGCCACAGGCACACGCCCCGAAATTACCCCATTGGATGAGCATTATCGCATCGATATTAGCGCCCGTCCGCCCCTCATTGATGGCGAAACGTATCGGCTCAGAGTGACAGGCATGGTAAAAGAGCCACTCGACATCAAACTCACCGACCTCGTAGACGGTTATGAACCCGTCACACAATATGTCACGTTGTCGTGCATCTCTAATGGGATTGGTGGCGACCTCATCAGCACCACCACATGGACGGGAATCCCGTTTCGCATCTTGATGGAGGCGTGGGGTGTAAATCCGTTGGCGCAGTATGCTAAAATCACCGCCGCCGATGGATTTGATGAATGGGTAGACTTGAGTATCGCCCGCACCGATGAACGGGTCATGTTAGCATATGCGTGGGATGGTCAGCCACTCAAGCAAAAACATGGCTTTCCTCTGCGGATTTACATCCCCGACCGCTATGGCATGAAGCAACCCAAATGGATTACCGAGATTGAGTTTGTGCGCGAATGGGGCGAGGGCTATTGGGTACGCCGTAACTGGTCTGAACAAGCGCTTGTACAAATCACATCGGTCATCGATACGGTGAGCAAAGATGACATTTATGCCCAAGACGGGACATATTATGTGCCAATTGGTGGCATAGCTTACTCTGGCGCGAAAGGCATTTCTGCGGTAGAAATAAAAGTGAACGATGGTGAATGGATGCCTGCACAACTCAAAACACCGCTTTCAGACACCACATGGGTGTTATGGCGCTTCGATTGGGCATTCACCCCTGGTCAGCATACCTTCCGTGTGCGGGCAAAAGACCGTGCGGGCAAACCACAAATCGAGACCAACGCGCCCGTCAGACCCGATGGGGCAACCGGTATCCATAGCCGTCGTGCGACACTGGACGATATAACAGAGGGATAATCAACCATGAACACGTCTCATCCAAAACCCATTGGCGGAACAGATTTCATCACCAAAGCCCCCCCAGATGGGTTTGGGATGCGTTTTCATGTGCATGATGACGGGGCAATTTCGGGCAAGATTATCATCCGAAAAGATAAACAGGGACCACCTGGTCATGTGCATGGCGGGGCGCTCATTGCCCTATTAGATGAAGCGATGGGCGCGGCGGCGTGGTATGCGGGGCATCAAGCTGTGGCGGTACATCTCAGCTTCGACCTCAAAGCCGCCGTCCCGCTCGATGTAGAAATTGCCGTCTGGGGCGAAATTCAGAGCAAAGATGGGCGCAAAATCTGGACGACCAGTCGCATCATCCTGCCCGATGGACGGGTGGCAGTCGATGGACGCGGATTATTTTTAGAGACACCCCAGCTATTTGAAGATTTAGGCGATAATTCGCCATTTAAATTGTTAGAATAAAACCCTAAAACACCTGTTGAACGGAATTACTTTTTTCGGATATAATGAAGCATGTGATGGTGAATAGTTACTCATTCCCTATCATCATCACATCTTTTCGTTCATGTATTTATGCGGGTTGATTGATACTTGTGGCAGAAATGCCCCTCACACCATTCATTTTGTGAGTCGATACAAGTCACTTATCAATCCACTAGGAGCAACCTCATGGCTACGATAGATTTTATCTCCCGTATTATCGGTTTATTTATATTTACCGTATTAGGGGCGCGTTTCGGTGCCGATTCTGCGCCATCGCTCGATTTACCACCCGATGCTGGTGCGGTGATATTCGGCTTGGTCGGGGCATTAATCGGTCTCATCCTCACGCCGTGGATCACCGTGCGCCCTGTTCAGGCGGTGAATAAAACCATCCGCGAAATGCCAATACATGTGTTTTTTATCGCCATGTTGGGGGCATTTGTCGGTTTGGGGATGGGCTTGATGGTCGCCTATCCGTTATCGCTCCTGCCCTTCCCGTTGAATAACATCATGCCACCTGCGGCATCGATTATTGGCGGATACATCGGTGTGACCGTATTTCGCAGTCGCGCCCACGAAATTTGGGATATTCTATTCGAGCGCAATTCCAAAATTGCCCGTGTTGCGGCGGCACAATCGTCACGGCAATTATTGGTAGATACCAGCGTGTTGATTGATGGACGCATTGTCGAAGTCGCCAAGACGGGCTTTTTGGGTGGCACATTGCTCATCCCACGCTTTGTCATGACCGAATTGCATCAAGTCGCCGATTCATCCGATACGCTACGGCGCAATCGCGGAAAACGTGGGTTGATCAAACTCAACGAATTGCAACGCAACAACATCACCCCTGTCAAGGTGATTGATGACGACATCGAAGATATTTTAGAGGTCGATAACAAACTAGTGGCGTTGGCGATTCAACTCGAAGCCTATCTCATCACCAACGATTATCCGCTCAGCAAAGTGGCAGAAGCACAAGGTGTCACTGTGCTGAATATGAACTTGTTGGCGAATGCCGTGCGCTCGGTGTATATCCCAGGCGAAACCTTCTCGCTCCATATCATCCAAGAAGGACGAGATAGCGGGCAAGGCGTGGGCTATCTGGATGACGGCACAATGGTCGTTGTGGAAAATGGCAAAGATTATATTGATCGCACCGTGCGCGTTTCTGTCACAAAATTGATTAACCGCGAGGCGGGGCGGATGATTTTCGCCGTGCCAGAAGGCACACAATGATATTTACATCACACACAAGGAATGACATATGACCGAAAAAAAACGCATCCTCACTGGCGACAGACCCACAGGCAAATTGCATTTAGGGCATTATGTTGGGTCGTTGGCGAACCGCGTGAAGTTGCAACATGAATATGAGAGCATATTCATCATCGCCGATTTGCACATGCTCACCACCAAAAATAGCAAAGAAGACATCGCCGAACTGGATAAAAATGTGCGCGATCTCGTCCTCGACTCGATTGCATCGGGCATCGACCCCGATATTTGCACCTTTTATCTGCAATCGGGCATACCCGAAATTCACGAGATTTACACCTTGTTCCAAAATCTCGTCACCGTCCCGCGCCTAGAACGCATCCCCAGCCTAAAAGATATGGCACGCGCCGCCAATATCGAAATGCCATTCGGATTATTGGGTTATCCGGTGTTGCAATCTGCCGATATTTTGCACGTCAAGGCGCATCTTGTGCCTGTGGGCAAAGATAACATCGCTCATGTGGAAATCACCCGCGAAATCGCCAGACGCTTTAATTATCTGTATGGTGATGTATTCCCCGAACCCGAAGGCTTGGTCGGCGAAATTCCGACATTGGTCGGCACAGATGGACAAGCCAAGATGAGCAAAAGCCTGAATAACGCCATCATGCTCTCTGATGACCCCAAAACAGTGGAGAAAAAAGTGCGGGGTATGTTCACCGACCCGAATCGTGTGCGTGCCGATATCCCAGGCACAGTCGAGGGCAATCCCGTGTTCATCTATCATGATGCCTTCAACCCCAATGTTGCCGAAGTCGAAGACCTCAAAGCGCGTTACCGCGAAGGCACTGTGACCGATGTGGAGGTCAAAGAAAAACTGACGATCGCCATCAATAACTTTCTGGCGCCCATCCACGCCCGCCGTGAACAATACATGGAGACGGGCTTGGTGGATGAAATCATCGTATCTGGCACAGAGAAAGTGCGCGAGATCACCCGCAACACACTCATCGAGATGAAAAAGGCAATGGGCTTATCGGGCGTGTGGAACAGATTGCGCCGTAAAGCAGAAGAACGCGCCAAGAAAAAAGAGAAGGCGTAATTTCTGCAATTAATCGCGCCATCGGCTTAAAGCCGATGGCTATTTGCAATTCAGAAGCCCACTAAAGGGGCTGGTTTTGGTCGAGTTTTGCATTATCAGGGCGAGTTTGAGCGCCTTTTGTGCGCTTTGTGCAACTAGATACACAAAGCATTACTGAGAGCTTACGCTTTTTCGCCTACCAATTTCTTCTGTGC
>PGTJ01000530.1 GCA_002794515.1 Phototrophicales bacterium | reverse complement strand
CGCCGTGCTTTGACCGATGGTGCAGACATTTTTTTGAGCGCCGCCATTGCTTTTTCGGCACGATATTCTTGGGATACGCCCAAAATAGCATTGACGACCACGATGGCGCTGATGGCAAACACACTTTTCCATTCGCCCAAAAATCCCGAAATTACCGCCGCGCCAATGAGGATGAGGACGAGCGGGTCTGTGAGTTGTTCGATGAGCAGTTCGAGAGGGGTGGCTGTACCTTTTTCGACCAATTCATTTTTGCCATATTTGGCTTGACGGGCTTGCACATCGGCATCCGATAACCCAGTTTGGATATTCACATCGAGTTCATCTGCCAAATGGTGGCTATCGATGGTATGCCATGATTTTAGTTCAGTTGATATTTGAGGTGGGGCTTGTGTGGTCATAGATAACTCTGTCGCTTCCTTCCAATAAAATTCGTAACACCTACATTTTTTCATCTTATCGGATAGAAAACAAAACATCCCCCCAAATATGAGGGGATGTTGGCTGATATTTCTATACGGGCATTAATCTGGTGTTGTTAATCAATCACCCGTTTGCGATTCGAGTTCGACATTTTTGGCAACAATGGCATTGGGTTTAATCAGACCCTCAAGGTCATCACGCAAAGGGTTTGCCATCTTCACGCCACTGCGATAGGCGGCGCGGGCAATGGCATGGGCGATGACGGGACCGGTCATAATCATGAATAATGCCAAAGCAACCATCTGTAAGGCGCTACTGGGCGTAATAAATGATGCCCCAACCAGTAAGCCCGCAATGCCGAGTGTGGATGTCTTGCCTGCGGCTTGAATTCGCAAATAGACATCGGGCATGATGACCAAACCCAACACCCCTACCCCATAAAAAAAACAGCCTGCAACGATAGCCAACAAACCAATCACATCGAAAATCGTCATGATATAGCCCCCCCCTAAAACATGCGCCCAGAGCCGACATAACGGGCGAGGGCAATCGTGCCAACAAAGCTGAAAGCGGCGAGGGCAATCGCCACAGAAATTAATAATGGGCTACTGCGCGTGATGGCTAACAAGACGACAATGCCCATCAAAATATTGGTGAGGGTATCGATGCCTTGTAGACGGTCGGCGGCAGACGGTCCCACAATCACCCGCCAAGCACAGGGGATGAGCAATACAATCAGAAAGATGAGCGCGAGGCTCAATGCGATGAATAAAAATGGACTCATGAGCCGATAATCCTCCGAAAATATTTAAGACGGTTGGCTTGGGCGCTTGATAATGTTTTGGATGATTCTTCAACAT
>PGTJ01000096.1 GCA_002794515.1 Phototrophicales bacterium | reverse complement strand
TATATGGTATCCTCATTGAACATTCTCGTAATCACAGTTTTTATCAGCATATAAGCCACTTGTAAACAATGTTTGACCAAATCCTAAGAGGATGATGAGAAATTATGCGCTGGATGTATCAATCGGTCGCCTAAGGTGATACCCCGCCATGCCCACACCGAGCATCATCCAAAACACGAAATGGAGTCGATCCCATATCGGGATGGCATCGCCAATGCTATAACCGATATGCGCCAAAATCCCCGCTCCCACCGCCACCGCCACGATTTGGCTAGGGCGTATGCCACGTTGGTAGCTTAGCCACAAATAAATCAGAATCGCCCCATGCAAGCCGATGAACACCGCCATGCCCACTATCCCCATATCTGCGCCAATTTGTAATAATTCATTATGGGCATGTGGTGGCTTGAGATAATCATAGCCGATAATTGGATAGCGGTTGCGGACAGGTGTGAAGCGAAAATTATTCAGCCCAACCCCTGTGAGGGGATAATCTTCAATCATCGCCCAGGCGCTCGACCAAATGGCAAGGCGTTGTGATGCCGACCGCTCATCGCGTTCAGATAAGCCAACATCGCCATCATCGGTGAATAGATTCAACAACACACCCGCCTGCAAAATGCCCACCATCGTTATCACGGTGAATAACAATAGGCGTAAGCGCCAATTGGGGATTAACAAAATGAAGGCGATGGTCAACGCGCCCAAAACACCCAACAAGCCGAACCGACTTTGCCCCAAAATCATCGCCAATGCGCTGGCGGCGAATATCATCATAGTGATGATGCGCCATGCCCATCGGTCATGATGCCACGGATAAAAAATGGCGACTGCACAAAATGGCACAAGCCAAGCCAATGCCCCGCCAATTTCGTTGGGATTAATGCTATTCCGCCGAAAAAACGGACGGGCATCAGGCAAATAATCGCCCATGCCGAAGATAAAATCGGTAAATAATTCTGATTTCACCGTCCATTGTGTGCCAGCAAGGGCGATGAGCGTCAAAATCGCCGTCACACCCAACAGGATTTGTATCACACCGTCTAGCCTGCCCTGCCTGCGTCCCATCTCAATCAGATACCCCATGAGCAAAATGCCCATCAAGGGGCGCATAATCAGCCCCAAGCCCGCCCATCCCTGACCACGAATGATATACCCCGTGATATTTGGGGCGACTGCCACATTGATAACGGCGATGATCATCAGCGCACCTGCACAGGCTTCTACCCACGATACGCGCCAATATACCCCATATGCCAACCACCGTATGGGGATGAATATCACCAACAAACCAATCAACCAAAACCAATCGGCACGGTCTACGGCATAACTGGGGACAGGTAAAAATGGCAGATGGATATAAATCAAGCCATATCCAACGACCAAGCCCACACCACATGCCCATTTGAACCATGCTGGAGAGCCACGCCATACATCGGTCTGTGATACCCAATAGGCAATAAAAAATGGCAATGCACCCGTGACCATCCACAACCATTCATCGGTGCTGATGCCCGTCACACCATCACTCGGAAATGGAAAATTGCTCGGAAACCAAAAGAATATCACCGTCCCAATTAAGATAAACGGCTCGAAAGCGGTAATCAGGCGGGCAATCGTTTTGTGAATAGGCATAATCGATCCTCATGATACAGGTCAAGCGTTATACATCATAATGTCCATATTGGTCATTTGACAACCCATAGCCATATCCGATACAATGGCTAATAGTTTTGTAGTATATGATTTAATAAAATTGATAAAAAGGCGTGCCTATCATGATGTATCAAGAAATCACTCGTGTGTCGTTAGATGAATTCCGCGAAAAGACCTATGGCAAGCGGTTGGTGTTGTTGTATCCACAAACCCCGTATCGCAATTTATTCCTCAGCCACTTCTTGGCAGATGATAAACAAACATTGGTGTATTATTGCATCCCGCATCATATGAAAAGTTTGCGCGAATGGCTGAGCGATATGGTGACGACTTTACAAGCCAGCTATCCGACTTTTGGTGAAAAGCTGAGCGAGGCGGTGAAAAAGAAAAGTCCATCGGCAGAATATTTAGCCGAGTCGCTGTCATCCGATTTGAGCGTGCTGGGCAACAAACCCGTAACATTGTATATTGACCAACTCGACTATGTGCCATTCGATGAAAAATTCAACGATTTTATCGTCAATTTTATCGATAACCTGCCCAATCATATTCAATGGGTGGTCAGTAGCCGTGTATTAGCCTATCAGACATGGCGTGATTATGTCGCCAATGGCATCGCGGTGGTACTCGGCACAGAACGGCGCGCCAATGATGTCATCTTCACCATCGAAGAACAAATCAAGCCTCAACTGGAGGTGTATGCCTTTGGGCGTGGTCATGCGATTGTCAACGGACAAGAAATCACCTCCTGGGATGGGGCATTACCGCGCAACCTGTTCTTTTATTTTGTCGATAACCCCCTGCTCACGCGGGATGATATTTTCACCACCTTCTGGACGAATTTACCCGTCAAAGAGGCGACCAATGTCTTTCATGTGACCAAGCGTAAAATTAGTGAGCGCATCACGCTGTGGGATGGCGAGAAAGATGTCACCTACGAATTGACCACCTACGCCAGTGGCTTTTATACACCGAGTCCGTTGGTTGTTCGGCATTATGATGTGGCGGAATTTCAATCTGCCATCGATACCGCCATGCTGACCAGCGATATGCACCTCAAAGAGCAATTGTATCGGTACGCCATTGATTTATATAAATCGCCATTTTTAGATAAAATGGAACATCGGCTCGAACAAAAAGATGAAAATCATCGTGTTGCCCAATGGATACGCTCCCGCCGTCTGGAATTGCAACAACTGTATGCCCAAGCATTAATCAACATGGGGCGGATTTGTAAAAATCGGAATGAGTTACAATCGGCGCTGGGGTATTTCAACCGTGCCGTGCATGAATTACCTGAGCGTGAAGATATTCACCGCGAAATTATGCAATTATATTATCAACTGGGGATGAAAGCCGATGTAGATAGGCAATATCAATACCTGAAAGAGTTACTGGATACCCGTTTGGGGATTAAACCTGCGCCCGTGACGGCTGAGTTATATACCACCCTATCGCGTTCATGATGACCCCAAAAGCACCGTCAGATTTGACCGAGATAGACCCCAATACCCGCCCCGCCTCGCGTGAACGTCCTGGGCGTTCACGCCGTCATTTGCCCAATCGCCTGCCCGCCGACCATGCGGGTGTATTATTGGCGAGTTTGGCGATGGTGGGTGTTGGCGGTGTGGGATTAGCCACCTTATTCAGCATCGCTCTACCACGCATCGGCGCAGAATTATGGCTATATTTTCTGTTCATTCACTTGCTGGTCACAGGGATAACCCTGCCTGTGGTGCGGTTTGTGAATATGCGCTTCACCCCACTGACGGCAGAACCGCCATCAGGCGGGATATTGGTGCGACAAAGTGTATGGTTGGGGTTGTTTGCCGTCATCACTGTATGGTTGCAAATTTTGCGTGGCTTATCGTTGGCGACCATCTTCTTATTGGCGTTGGTCTTTATTGTGTTAGAAGTCTTTTTGCAAATGCGAGAACGAAATGCCAACTATTAACCCTCTTTTGCGTCAATTGCCCTCGGTGGATGTGTTGCTCCAACAGGCAGAGCATCTGATCAATCAATTCGGGCGCGATAAAACCAAAAATGCCCTGCGCGATATGCTACAAAATGTACGCAATGCCCTCATGCGTGATGAACAGGTGGATATTCGCCCGCAATCGCTCCTCGAAATGGCGCAAAATTTGCTCATCAGCCAATTTTTGCCAACTTTGCGCGGGGTGATTAACGCCACAGGGGTCATCATCCATACCAATCTGGGGCGTGCGCCCTTATCACAATCGGCACAACATGCGATGTTAGCTGTGGCTGGGGGATATAGCACACTCGAATTTGATACACAAACAGGCAAACGCGGATCGCGTCATATTCATGCCGAAGCCGTGATATGCGACATCACGGGAGCAGAAGCGGCGATGGTGGTCAACAATAATGCCGCAGCGGTGTTGTTGATGCTCTCGGCATTGGCAAAAGAACGCGAGGTGATTTTATCTCGCGGGCAATTGGTAGAAATTGGTGGTGGCTTCCGTGTGCCAGATGTGATGATGCAGAGCGGTGCGCGGTTAGTAGAAGTCGGGACGACCAATCGCACGCGCATCGCCGATTATGAACGGGCGATTACCCCCCAAACAGTCGCCTTGTTGCGCATCCATGCCTCCAATTTTAAGCAAATTGGCTTCACCGAGACGGCGAGTTTGCGCCAAATGGCGAAAGTCGCACATCAGCATCATTTGTTCTTATTCGATGATTTGGGCAGTGGGGCATTAATCGATACCACGCAGTTCGGTCTGACGCATGAACCAACACCGCAAGAGAGCCTCGCCGATGGCTGTGATGTGGTGGCGTTCAGTGGTGATAAATTGCTCGGCGGTCCACAGGCGGGGATTTTGATCGGCAAAGGCGACATCATCGCCAAACTGAAAAAACACCCTCTGGCACGCGCTGTTCGCTCAGATAAATTATGTTTGGCGGCGTTGAGCGCCACATTGGATGAATATCGACGAGGGACGGCATTGGTCAACATCCCCGTTTTGGCGATGCTCGCCCGTCCATTGGCACACATCACCCAACAAGCCGAATCGTGGGCGAGCATCCTGAATAGTCATGGCGTATCGGCACAGGTTGTATCGAACACATCGACTATCGGCGGGGGTAGCCTGCCAGGGGAGACATTGCCCACATCCGCCGTGGCAATTTCTGTAGATAAGCCCGATGACCTCTTGGCAAAATTACGCCGATTACCTACACCGATCATCGCCCGTATCGCCGATGATCAGGTGCTATTCGACCCGCGTACCGTGTTGCCAGAGCAAGAGTCGCTCTTTTTAGGTCAATTACAACAGGTTGTATGATTAAAAAATTCACAATATAAGGATATTTATCGATGAAATCTGAACTGAATCAATTAATGGCAGAACGTGGATTAGAAGCAGTGGTGGTGTTGGCATCGCACGACTATAGCGCGGCGCTAGATTATTTGGTGGGCAGTGTGCATATCACAGGCGGTATGGCGTGGAAAAAACGCGATGACGCGCCCATACTCATCGTCAATGGCATGGAAATTGAAGAGGCGCGTGCCAGTGGGCTGACTTGTTATACCTATAGCGATTTCAATTATTATGAGCTACTCGCCCAAAATAATAACGACTTCATGAAGGCGAGCGTGGCGCTGTGGGGTGTGATTTTGGAACGGTTGAATATCGCCAGTGGCAAAATTGGCATTTACGGTGTTGGCGATCATCATTATATTTTGGCGCTGACCGATTTATTGCGCGAGGCGTATCCGCATCATCAATTTGTGGGCGAATCGGGCATGACGATATTCGACCAAGCCGCGTTGACCAAATCGGCGGATGAATTGGCGCGGATACAATCGGTGGCGGCGCGCACCAATGCCGTCATGGCGATGACATGGGATTTTATCAGCAAGCATCATGTCGCCGATGAGACGGTCATGAAAGCCGATAACACCCCGCTCACCATTGGCGATGTCAAGCGATTTGTGCGCCGTGCCTTGCTCGACCACGACCTCGAAGATACAGGCATGATCTTTGCACAAGGGCGTGATGCGGGCTTCCCGCATAGTCGTGGACAGGGCGATATGCCCCTCAAGCTGGGGCAAACCATCGTGTTCGATTTATTCCCACGCGAATTAGGTGGCGGGTATCATCATGATATGACGCGCACTTGGTGCATTGGATATGCCACACCAGAGGTGAAGGAATTGTATCAGCAAGTCATGACAGCATTTGATATGGCGATCGAAGCCTATGGATTGGGCAAATCCACCCACCTGATGCAAGAGACCGTTCAAGATTATTTTGAAGAACTCGGACACCCCACCCTGCGGAGCAATCCGAATACACAACAGGGTTATACACACAGTTTGGGTCATGGGATGGGCTTGAACATTCATGAACGTCCACGCATCAGCCACGCCAGCCAAGAAGATACCTTCATGATCGGCAATGTGGTGACAATCGAACCAGGTCTATATTACCCCGAAAAAGGCATCGGGATTCGTGTGGAAGACTCGTTCTATGTGACAGAGACGGGTGAGCTGGTGTCATTGACATCGTTCCGCAAAGATTTGGTGTTGCCGATTAACGGTGCATAGAAGCATCATCAGTAAAACACAGCCTGAATGAGCGTCTGTCATGACTTTCAAATAAATTTGTTCAAAATTCAAAAACGGTTTATAATGAACAAATAAGTTAGTGCTGTGTTGACAATATGCGACAATCACCAAAAACTCGTTACACCATTGTTGAACGGTTACTGCCCCTCATTTTAGCCTTTGGTGTGGGCATTATATTTGCATTCTTTGGTATTATACAACCCATACCAATCAAGCCGACAACCGCCCGTTATATCGTCCTCATCACATGTATTGTGATTTTTGTGGCGACTGATTTATTGGCGGGTCGAGTCGAGACAGGGTTGTGGGCGGGGTATCTGAATTTGGTGGTCATGGTGTTGTGGTTTTCCACCAACATTGTAGCTGGCTTGGCACTGGTCATCGTTGGCAGTTTGGTGGCGATGCTCATCCGCATACAAGGGAGTGTGTTACCCGGTAGCGTGCCGTTATCACATCAGTCTAGCATCCGTTTGGCATTCAAACGTATATCGATTAATGGCACTGCCCTACTGGGTGCATGGATAGTTTATACCCTGCTGGGTGGCGAAACACCGATCACACCCGATAACTTTGTGTTATTGCCAACAGCCATTGGGTTGATTATATCGTTGGTTATCACTCAGGTATTGGGCAGGGCATTCAGCGAAATCATCCCCAAACCATCGATGCTTTGGGCAAAAGGACAACGATGGCGCTTATTTAACGAAATTTTGTTGCTCATCACCGCCGCGCCGATGGCGTTGGTCTATTATTCACAAGGCACATTGGTATTTGTCTTGTTGATGGGGTTGGTCGGCGCACAAGCGATACGCCATTGGCAAATCCAACGCACCCAACGAAGCCTCATCGGGCGTGTGCAGGAATTATCGATCCTCAACGATATGGCACAAAGCATTTCATCCTCACTCGATTTGACCGAAATGCTGACCAGTTTTTATATCACTCTACAAAAATTGGGCGATATACCCATCTCTTATGTGGCGCTGTATCAAGAAGAACACGGCATTTTCAATTTTCCGTTGGTGATGGAACACGGCAAAAAGCAATTATGGGGGACGGTTGTCGAGACACATCACCCCACCTTTGCCCATATCATCCGTCATAAAACACCATTGCATGTCACCGCGCCCGATAGCATCCACGAATTGGGACATCCACAATTATCCACCGATTACCACGCCTATTTGGGATTGCCCTTGATGGTGGGCGATAAATTACTGGGGATTTGGGGATTTGCCGATACCAAAGCGATTTATCTGCTCGAAAAAGTTGGCGTGCCGACGCTCAACACAGTTGCCAGCCAGTTATCATTGGCATTACGCAACACCACCCTCTATGCGCGTACAACAAAACTGGCGAATGATCTGGAAAAAATTAACCAAATCACACAGGTGACATCACAAACATCCGACCAAGGGGATGCGTTGGATGTGGCATGTCATATCACCTTACAAATTGCCCAAGCGGATAAAGTCGCCATTTTTTTGCTTTCTGAAGATAAAAAAGAGGTGCGTTTAGCCTGTCAATATGGGTTAAATGCCCAATTGCTCAGCTTATATAAACAAGCAATAGACGAAAAAGCGCTGGTGCGCGAACCCGTCCTCATCCATGATGCCCATCTGTTGGATGCTGAATCGGAAGAGGGGCGTTATGCGACAATTGGCGGGTATCGGGCATTGGCAAAAATCCCATTAAAATCGGCGAATGTGCCAATGGGCATGATCATGGTTTATCATCAACAAGCCCATTATTATCATCAGACCGAAATCGAATTGTTAATGGCACTGGCGAATCAATTGGCAGTGGCACATGATAATGCCGAATTATTGCGTGCCTTAGAGATGTATGGTTGGGAACAAGCACAATTGGTATATCTTTCTGATATATCGACATCGACATTGGATGTGGAGACCATCATCCTAAATGTGACGCGCATTTTGCAATATTCTATCGAGAGCGATTGGTGTAACCTGGTGCTTGCCCCGCAATATCAAAAACAAGTAGATTTCACCTCGTTAACACC
>PGTJ01000622.1 GCA_002794515.1 Phototrophicales bacterium | reverse complement strand
TTGTTCATCGGGGTCATCATCATATGTGTCATCATCTGCGACTTGTGGCGCATTTTTTTGGATGTATGCCACCGCTTTCTTGGCGAGTTCACGAATTTCAGAGTCGCTATCGGTTTTATATACCCGCGCCAAATGTGGGAGCGCATCCCTATCCAACGATTTTGCCAGATAAGCCACCGCTTTTTTGCGCTTATCTGCATCAGAACTGCTGAGTGCTTGTATAATGCGTGGGTCGATCATCATCACCTCTTGAGTGGGCTATAACATTGCCTATTGTAACGCATAACCCCATTTTATGCTTGCCATTTCGGGTGATTGACAACATGGCAAATTAACTTTAAGGTGATCAAAAACAGATGATGGAGTGATGTCATGCGCGGGATTATGTTATCATTAGTGTGTTTGTGGTTGCTATTATTAGGAAGAACACCCATGCCCGATATTCGTATGATGACCGATATACCCTATAACCCTTCGCCAGATGCCCATCCACGCCAAGTGTTGGATTTATATTTGCCCACGACCGACAATTTCGCAGTGGTGCTATATGTACATGGCGGGGCGTGGGTCGGGGGGAATAAAGACTTATATGCCAACATTGGCAATACGTTGGCACAAGCGGGGTATGGTGTGGCAATTATCAATTATCGGCTATCGCCAGAGTTCACACATCCTGCCCATACCCAAGACGGCGCGATGGCGGTGAAATGGCTTTATGACCATATCGCCGATTATGGGGGCAATCCGCACAGCCTATTCCTCACAGGGCATAGCGCAGG
>PGTJ01000062.1 GCA_002794515.1 Phototrophicales bacterium | reverse complement strand
CGTGTGTTATCTTGTCCCAAATCGAAACCGCCACTCACTGTGCCACCGCGTTCTATCAATAAATCGCCATGTAAGCTCTCGCGGATGTTATCGGTGAGCGCTGTGCTGATGCTCAAGCCCAAACTGCGTAATGCCACCACAGTTGCTACGCCAATCGCCACCGAGAACAGGGCGAAAATCGACCAACGGCGTTCGCGCCATAAATTGCGTGTAGCGTATAAAAGGTAAAATTGAAGGCGCGACATTGCTCTATAGCCCCTATCGTATTATCATTGTAGGGGCTTGCCATGACAAGCCCACTCGAAAATCATATCTGTTCTAATTCGGCAATGGTCTTCTCCATCAAGGCGACGGCTTTGCCTAATGTATCGGCATCAAAGGCGAATTTGACACCCGCCGCGCCATACAATTCGGGCAAACTGCGCGTGCCACCGAGCGCCAATGCTTTTCGATAATCGGCAACGGCTTTGGCTTGGTTTTGCAAGGCATTCGCCCATACCTGCACCGCACCCACTTGCGCCAGCCCATATTCGACATAATACATCGGATAATTAAAGATGTGTTGTTTACGATGCCAGCCTGTTTCGCGCACATCTTCTAACCCAGTATAATCCACTTTCATAAATCGTGACCACAATTCTGCCCATTTTTGGTCACAGGCTTTGGGGTCGCGCCCTTCGGGATGGGTGTATGCCCATTGTTGGAAGCCATCCACCACCGCCATATAGGGCAAAAAGAAGATGATTTTTTCCAGATGATTGATGCGGTCGATGGCGGCTTCTTTTTGGGTGAAATAACCACCAAATTCATGGGTGAGATATGGCGCGGCGAGCAGTTCCATCGCCATTGAAGCGACCTCGGCGAATTCGATTGGATAACTCCGTTGGGCGTTATAGGGCAAGTTCGCCATCGTCTCGAAATTATGGAAGGCATGACCCGCCTCGTGGAGCAAGACGCGCACATCATCGCGCTTGCCAACCGCATTCATGAAGATGAACGGCAGTCGTAAATAAGGATAATTGGTGCAATATGCGCCCGGTCCCTTGTTCTTGCGATTTTCCAGATCGAGCTGACCCGCGTTATGCAGTGTTTCATAATATCCGCCGATGACGGGATCAACATGCTTGAAGACCTGAATGGCTTTTTGCGAGAATTCATCGATGGTTTGCCATGGACGGAGCGGTTTTTCGCCATAGGGGTCGACATCCAAATCCCACGGGCGCAGGGTATCGATGCCCAAACGCGCCCGACGGCGCTCATTGGCGCGGATGGCGGCGGGGACGACAACCTGTTCAATGGCGTTATGAAAGGTGGTTGTATCGGCGGGGGTGTAATCGAAGCGTTTGAACTCTTGCCAACGATATGCCAGATAATCACCGTAGCCTGCGTTTTTCGCCATTTCTTGGCGCAAGTCATAAAATTGCGTCCATAAATCATTTAGGGCTTGGCGGTCTTGTAACCACCGATTCATCATCATGCGCCATGCTTTTTCGCGGGTGGAGCGGTCGGGATTTTCAAAGACCAGTTTGAGTTTTTCTAATGTGACTTCTTCCCCCTCCCATTGCACACTTTGCGCTCCAGTGATTTTGCTATATTCCAAGCGCAATCCTTGTTCGCGGATGGTGAGCGGGATATTTTCTTCACGATATAGCGCCACATCCACACGCATCTTTTTGAGCGGTAAATCAAAATTGGTCGGTGTTAAGCCACTATCCAACAATTTTTTGTTCAGGCGGTTATCCATATCGGTCATCGGCGGGTATAAGGTCGTCATCAGATTTTTGAAGTACGCCTCTGCTTGTTCATCACTGGTATCTTGGGTGACGGCGACTTGGGCGCGTGAATACACCTCATATATCAGGCTCTCAATCTGACTCCAATCTGCCATCCATTGGTCGATTGTCTCGGCGGTGAGCGGACGTGCCTCTAGGTCATCAAAAAAGGGTTTGTAATCGTCCCATGTCCAATGTTTGGCATCTAAAGCACTTTTGGGCAAGTCAAATGGCATTTTCATCATCCTTTTGTTTATTTGAAAAAAGTTGAATAAATCACTTAACAGCATAACATGGTTTTCTGATTTTTGCACAATCCATTTTGCGCCATACCACGATTTGTGCCATTGGCGTAAAATTGAGATGTTCCGCATAACGATGTGTATGTATGTTGCACACATTATCGTCTGTTCAAAGGATAAATTTTCATGAAGCAAATTTGTGTGATTGGTACGGGCTATGTCGGTTTGGTGAATGGCACAGGTTTTGCCGAATTAGGCAACCATGTCGTCACTGTTGATATCGATGCCAAAAAGGTCGAAGCCCTCAAGGCGGGCAAGATGCCCATTTATGAACCCGGTCTCGAAGAATTGGTCGAGCGCAATGTGCGGGCGGGGCGATTGCATTTCACCACTTCGTATGAAGAGGGGCTAAAAGATGCCGAATTCGTCTTCATCTGTGTTGGCACACCCGAAGGTGTCGATGGTGAAGCCGATTTGAAATATGTGCGTGCCGCCGCCGAGACCATCGCCAAGACGATGACCCACCCATTGATTGTCATCAATAAATCGACTGTGCCTGTGGGTACAGGGGATTGGGTGGCGGATATTATCCGCAACACCCAACCCAAACCGATACCGTTTTCGGTGGTGAGTTGCCCCGAATTTTTGCGCGAAGGGGCGGCGGTCAACGATTTTATGCACCCCGACCGCACGGTATTGGGGTCGTTGGATAAACGCGCCTCTGAAGCGGTGGCACAGCTTTACTTGCCATTGCGTGCGCCCATTGTCATGACCGACTTACGCACCGCCGAGATGATTAAATACGCCTCGAATGCGTTCCTCGCCACGCGCATCAGCTTTATTAATGAAATTAGCATCATCTGCGAAAAACTCGGTGCTGATGTCATCGAGGTGGCACAAGGCATGGGTTTTGATAAGCGTATTGGGCATCACTTCTTGCAAGCGGGTGTCGGATATGGGGGAAGTTGTTTTGAGGGCGATGAGACCGTTTTTGTGTTGGATGATGATGGTTTTGTGAATGCACAACCATTACGTGCCTTTTTTGAGGATGTCACCGATGAATATATTGAGGTGATAAAGCCTCAAGGTAAACGTGTTTTATCTTTTAATTTAGAAACAGGCTGTCCAGAAGTTGCCGATGTATTCGTGGTGACACGCCGTCCATATCAGGGCGATATGCTGACAATCAAAACCAGCATGGGGCGTAAAATCCGTGTTACATATGACCATCCTGTCATTCGACTAACTGATGATGGATTTGAGCGTGTCTTGGCGGATGAAATTCGACCCAACGATCAGATCATGATGCTGAAAATGTTGCCCGAATTAGCTTCTGCGCCACGACAATTGAACCTCATTGAGTTGCTTCGGGTGTCTGAATTAGCTAACGATGTTCATGTATCTGCGATAGATGAAACATTTACACAATTGTATGCTCAATTTGCTCAATATATTCCTTCTGAGATGTTGCGTCATCCGTATGAAATCAAACAAAATAATCGAATGCCATTGTCTGTGTATTGGTATTTGGTTGAGCAAGGTGTTTTAGATGTTCCTATTGACAAATTGCAAATCTATACAGCGAAAGATTCCGCTACAAAATTGAATGCGATTATCCCCGTTGATACAGATTTTATGCGATTGATAGGGTATTATCTGGCTGAGGGGCATATTTCAATTGATGAAGGACGTGCGGGGGCAAAGCGTCATCGCATCCAATTCACCTTCCATCAAGATGAATCAGAATATTTAGATGATGTTCGTGATATTTTGAGTCGGATGGGATTGAAATTCATAGAACGTAATAACACAAACGCCCAAACCATTATTGTCTCATCACGTATTTTTGCGTGGCTTATTCGTGATTATCTTAAATGTGGGACACAATCACATAACAAAAGATTACCGCGTTTTGCCTTTAATGTCTCACGAACCCTGCGTTATGAACTTTTACGCGGTATGTTTAGTGGTGATGGCGCTATCACACCGGTGAATCAGGGTAAAAATTTAATCATCGAATATGCGACAGTGAGTAAGCATATGGCAGACGCTACTGTTTTGTTATTGCAATCTCTGGATGTTATTGCATCGGTACGTCAGCGGATGATGAATAAGTCGAAACAGCTTGCTCATATTATCCGTATCAGTGGATACGAGCAAATGAACCGTATCAGCACAATTTTGGGCGAAAAACGCTCTGAACATATACAAAATATTCTGAAAAATTATCAACGGAGAATAACACCACATGGTTATGAAGATGCAGATGTATTTGCTATCACTCATGTGGTCGATATTCAACGCGAAACAGTTGACCAAATGGTGTATAGCCTCAAGACATCGCTTGATACAGTGATTACCGCAGGCGGGACAATCATCGGTCAGTGTTTTCCCAAAGATGTGAGCGCACTGTCGTATATGGCACAAACACACGGGATGCACCCGCAATTGCTCAATGCCGTCATGGAGATTAACGACTTCCAACGCAAACATGTCGCGCTCAAATTGCACGACTTGTTACATGATGTGAATGGCAAAACCATTGGCTTTTGGGGTTTGGCATTCAAAGAAAATACCGATGACATCCGCGAATCGCCCGCATTAGCCATTATCAAAATGCTGATGGAACAAGGGGCAAAAATTCGGGCTTATGACCCGGTTGCCATGCCCAATGCCGCCGAAGAAATGCCCGAAATTGTCATGTGCAACAATCCGTACGAGGTGGCAGAAGGGGCAGATGCGGTGGTCGTGGCGACCCCATGGAACGAATTTAAGCAGATTGATATGGAGCGCGTCCGTAAGCTGATGAAGCAACCGATTATGGTCGATGGGCGCAATATGTACGAACCTGCGAAGATGCGCGAATTGGGCTTCGTCTATCGTGCTGTTGGACGTGGTTATAATGGGGAAGGCATTGCCTGAAAAGTAAAGATGATGGGCATGATGAGGGCGCTCAATGTGTTCAGCGCCAGATGCAAAAGGCATCTGGCGACTAGCACCATGTATTTCGCTGCGGGGTTATTGCTCGATAATCGTCACTTTTTCCATTTTATCACCCTGACGAATGGCATCCACCACTTTTTGACCATCACCAATGACTTGACCGAACACGGCGTGTTTGCCATTTAGCCAGGGGGTTTCGACATGGGTGATGAAAAATTGTGAGCCGTTGGTGTTGGGACCGGCATTCGCCATGCTCAGAATGCCCGGTCCACTATGCTTGAGGGCGAGTGCGCTGGGTTCATCACGCCATTTATAACCCGGTCCGCCTGTGCCTGTGCCTGTGGGGTCGCCACCTTGAATCATGAAATTGGCGATTACGCGGTGGAATACAATGCCATCATAAAAGCCTTCACGCGCCAAAAACACAAAGTTATTGACGGTGATGGGGGCTTTTTCGGCGAATAGTTCAATCTCAATCAGACCTTTTGTCGTCTGAATTTGCGCGATATACCGTTTTTTGGGGTCAATTTGCATATCGGGTGCGCTTTTATATTGTTTCATGATATGTCCTCTCGTGTCGGTCATGATTTGAATCGATAATCACAGAATAGCATACTTACAAATGATTTCATAGTGACGTTTGATAAGTGTGTAGTATGTGAGAAATCGGTCTTAGATTGGTTCGTTAAGACGATAAGACGTAGCGTAATTTGGGTTTTACTTGTATGATGAAAAAGAAAAAAATTTGGCTTTTTATAGGAACTTTCGTTACAATGTGATGTGTAAGCAAACGTGTTTTTAACCATTGTGCAAATCGCCTTCTGGAGTGGGTAAAATGACGCGCATTTTGTATATCGAAGATGACGCGAATAATCGAATGTTAGTGCGTCGTGTGTTGATGGCAGATGGCTTTGATGTCGATGAAGCCAGCAATGCCGTAGATGGTATTAATAAGGCACTCGATAATCCGCCAGATCTCATCTTGATGGATATGAGTATGCCGGGTATGGATGGCTTGACCGCCACTGCCAAAATCCGCAGTATGCCCCAAATCGCCCACATCCCCATTATTGCCCTGACGGCAAATGTGATGGAAGGTGATAGAGAACGCTCATTAGAAGCCGGTTGCGATGGTTACATCGGCAAGCCGATAGATATAGATATTTTTGTCGAGCAAATCAGTCAGTATTTAAGGTAGTTATTTATGGCAAGCCAATTTCCGATTGATCCAAGTGAAGCGCATGTCTTGGTTGTAGAAGATAACGTGCCAAATTTTGTGCTGATTGCGCGAATGCTGGCGTTTATGGGCGTACAACGCTGTGAATGGAAGACATCTGGTTGGCAGGTGGTGCAATTCGCCGAGACCCTCGCCAAAATCGACCTCATCCTGATGGATATTCGTCTACCATACGAAGATGGTTATCAGGCGTTGCAGAAAGTTCGCGCACATCCCCGTCTAAAAGATACCATCGTGTGTGCCGTCACGGCAGAAGCCAGTGAAGACCAAATGCGTCGCGCACAAAAAGCAGGTTTTGACGGATTTTTGGGTAAACCCCTCGATCCAGACCGTTTTCCAGATCAAATCAAGCGATTACTTTCTGGTGAACAAGTATGGGAATGGAAATAACCTAACCCGTTTATCAATTGTATAGGAGTGAATGTTTATGCCATCAGAAAAAGGCGCGATTGTCTCGTTATTTGAGCGTCTGAGTGAGTGGGAACAGGCGGGTGATATGTCGCCAGTGGCAAAACATCACGCCCAATCGTTATTGATTGATTTTATCCGCCTCCAAACCCAAGTCAGCCAACGGCTCGCCAAGAGTACCTCATTTATGGAGATCGCCACGGCGTTGGCGAAAGATATTGTGGCATCGGGTCAGTTTTTCTCGGTCAATTTATTCAATTTAGATTCCAATGGTGATATTGAGGGATTGACCTGTGTCGCAGTGGCGAATCGCCGTGAAGGGTATGAAGCCGATTTTTTCATGGATATTCCCGCCACCAAATTGGGTGATTTATATAAACCCATTTTTGAAGATGGTGTCCCTGTTTATATCGCCGATACCCAAGAACGCCCTGATTTGCGTGTGCAATTCATGGATAAAACCATCGAATCGTATATTATTTTTCCGATGCGTTCTGGCGGGCGCACCATCGGCATTATCAATCTGAATAGCGTACGCGGTCCATTAGAACCCACACCATTCGAGTTAGAATGGTATTTCAGCCTTGTTCAACTCGCCACATCACAAGTCGAATTGAATAACCTCATCACCGAAAAAACATCTAGTCATGACCTGAGTGAACGCCAAGCGCAGGTGTTTAATCAATTGCTCGCCGGGCAAGAATTGGGTGATATGGCGCAAATCATCGCCCATTACTTATTGCCCCAAAAGGGTCGGTCGTTGGCGATGATGGAATTGGTGTATTCTGGCACAAAGATTAGCCATTGGGTTGTGCGAGCGGTGGCTAATCGTAATCGCTTGCTCGAATGGGATATAGAACGCGAATTACGCTGGCAAGACTTGGGCGAAAAAGTGCAAGCAGGCGTGATAGATGGTGAAACCTTCATCATTGATGATAGCGACTTGATGACGACTGATACACTAGGGGTGCGTTTTGCCGAATGGCTGAATGTGCAAGGTGTTAAATCGGCATTCAGTGTCCCAATTTCTAATGGGCGAATTCCAATTGGCGTGATGGTGGTCATGAGTCGGCAAAAACGTGCCTTTAGTCGTGATGAAATTAACGCTTTTCAGAACATCAGCGAATTGGTCGGTGCATTGACCGAAGTCCGTTTATTGACCGAAAAAGCCAACGAATCGCAACGGATTATTAATGAATTGCTCATGGCAAACCGCCTGATTGCGACCGCGCAAACCATCGGCTATATGGGGCAAGGGGTGATGTATACATTGGGCAAACGTTTTAGTGGTGTGATTATCGCCTTATTCGATGCGCCCATACGCGATGGTTCTTCACCAAAGGCACATTTGGCGGTTGCCTATTCTACATCATTGAAGACGGTTGATATGCCTATTGCCGAAGCCATACCAATCCCTTCTGCATCAGCTATTCAACACATGCTATCAGGGTTGCCTTATATCCACGAAGAAGAACTGCCACCGACCATCCAATTGCCACTCGGCTTATCGGATATCGTCTGGACTGCTTCCTTTGGGTTACGGGTGGGCGATGAGCTGATCGGCACATTATCGGTTATCGCTGATAGCGAATATATTTTGAGTGAAGAAGAGATTAGTGCCTATACCAGCATTGCCGACCAAATTGGTCTGACGATTCGTGGTCGACAATTGCTCCAAGAAACACAAACCGCGCAACAATTCGCCCAACGCCTTGTACAAGCCAACCAAGCCATTTCTATCGCCGATGATTATGCCACAATGGGGCGCTTGCTCATTGATTTATTACCCGATGAAATTACATGTCTTTCGCTCCTGTTTTTTGATAAAGCTGAGCGGGTCATTATGGCGGGTGATATGCCAGCGTTCTCGACCTTGCGTGTTGTCGCTACGCATCAAGAAGTGTTTACACCCGATTTGGTCGATGACTTAACAACCGTTGAGCGTCCCCAAGAACTCAAAGACTTGGTTAATCATTTGTTACAAGGTGGCAGTTCGAGTGTGCCAGATTTGCGCCCACCCTATCAACCATTGATTAAAAACGCCATTCAATTCTACTTGCAAAAAGGGATTTATAGCACATTTAACTTGGGTTTGCGCGTTGGCTCGCGGTTATTGGGGGTGATGAGCTTGGGCAAACAAGTTGGTTACGAAATTAGCGAGTTACAACGGAATAATTTATTCGCCATTGCCGACCAATTGGCACTCACCATCGAAAATCGGCGTTTGTTGAATGAAGCGAAGGTCACTGCCGAATCGCTCAGCACGCAAGTGCGAGCATTGCGCGTGATTAACGACCTATCTAGCACACTCATCACCTTGCAAACCGAACAAGCTGTGATGGACAAAACCTTACGTGCGCTGGTTGATGCCATTAATATAGATCATGCGGGCATTACCTTATTAACCGAATTTAGTGATATTGCCACGGTGGTCAGCGAATATCCCAATTTTGGCGCGGTTGGATTAACATTCTCGGCACGAGATGACGAATTTCAGCGCCGTTTGCGTCAACAACCAGATCCAATTGTCGTTAATCATATCGCCACATCCACCAATATCAGCCCACAAACCCGCGAGACTCTCATGAAAGTCAATGTCAAATCGATTGCCATTTTGCCCCTTGTCGATACTCGTGTCGGCTTTATTGGTTCAGTTGGGTTAGATATCTATGATGAACATCGTGAGTTCACACCAATGATGATCGATTTTGCCCGCACCATCACGGCACAAATGGCAGTGACTTTGCAGAATATCCGCCTGTTACAAAATACACGCCGTCAAGCCCGCCAGATGGAGGCGATTGCTGGCTTTAGCCAAGCCTTACAAGCCGTGTTAGATGTGCCTTCATTGCTCAAAATCGCCCTCGAAGATGTGCAACAAATATTATCGGTTGATATGGCAACGGTGATATTATTCGACCCTCAGCATCAAGTTTGGCATCGGGTGGCATATAGCGAGGGATCTGCCGTGCAAGTGAATATGACCGATCTGACCCCTGTCAATGAAGAGAATACAACGGCAGGGCAGGTGATCAAATCTCAGCGTATGTTTTCTGCTAATGACCTGACGAAAACCAATTATCGCTTCACATTTGATGAGACCATCCAAAATTCGATTAGTTTGCCGTTATCGGTACGTGGCGCATGTGTGGGTGTTGTCGAAATTGGCAGTCGCAAAATCAATACTTATACCAACACTGACTCGGCGATTTTTCAACAATTGGTCAGCCAGATTGGCATCGGTATCGAAAATGCCGAGACCTATAGCCAAAGCCAAACCCTAGCGCGTACGAAGGCGATGGTCAACGATATTGCCAGTCAATTACAAAAACAGACCGAGATAGATCAGATTTTGAAAGTGACGCTGAACGAAGTGGGCAAAGCAATTGGCGCAAAACGTGCCCGCATCCGCCTTATGACGGGCGATGAGAATTGATGAGGTGGCGAGATGATTAGGCGATTATTTAATGTAGAGAGAATTTATCATGACGAATTGCAACGTCAACAGGCAATGGTCATTATCTCTTTTGTCGTCATCTCTACGGTGAGCTATTTTGTATATGCCATCTTCTTCACATCAACCCAATATGCACCAGATTCGTTGTTAGGATATGTCCTCAGGACGGGGCGTTTTGGGGATTTGACCTTGATGGTTTTTTTTATCTTATTTGCCATATTGAGTCTATATTTTGTTCGTATCGCAAAGCTCAATATTGCCTCGTGGACGGCTTTCATTGCCCTGTGTTTTCTGACAATCGGAAACACCTATAATTCGGGTTTGTTCAACGGATTCAATACCATGGTGATGATGATGACTATCCTCGTTGCGGGTCTTCTGTTGGGCATCAAAGGATTATATCTCGGTTTTATTGTCACCATTGCTGGTATTATTCTCGCGCTATCATTACGTCCATATATTCTTGCTTATCCCGATTATATTGTCAGTGGTGAATTATTAGCCCAAAATAACCTGACCGATTTTTTTGCAATCAGCTTGTCAGCATTGGCTGTGACAGCGCTGGTTTATAT
>PGTJ01000293.1 GCA_002794515.1 Phototrophicales bacterium | reverse complement strand
TTAATCAACTTAAGGCGAATCTGAGCGACTCATTTCGTGTTACGGGCTTAATAGGAGAGTTTCATCAAAATCTGAGTCAATATTGTGAAAATAAAAATGATATTGCACCAAAACTTCAACAATATGCGAAAAACGCGCTTAAATTGCATCTCGATATCATTATCCTTGTTGAAAATTTGCAACATGAAACATTTGAGTTGGTCATTATAGAAGCAAAAAAGGTCAAAAACTTAAGCCTCACAAATTTATCACAGCTAATTGGCTATTGTATTGTTGCCAATGTCAATTATGGTATCTTGATCAATGTTGACCAACGAGTTTCTAACGAACTGGCGCTCATTTTAACAAAAATGCCTACTTTAACCCATATCAATCGGATTTACAATCAACAACAAAGAACGCTAGGACTTGGTGTGATGACATATAATCACCAAACACGCCAAATTGAGCCATCAGATTATGGTCATTTCAAAACTATCTCACAATTAGCGAAGCAAATAGAGCGTCATCTGACGACTATTCAATCAGACCACCTTTAAGGGCGATTGCCATCGCCACGGCGCGATTTGGCATAGCTCATTTTTCATCAATGTGTTTACAATGTATTTGGACTGTTGCCTCGCAGAAGAATAACCTCATGCCAGTTTTCACTGCTTGGCGATCGCTATATCTCCCGTTCGGGGGGATACACCCCCTCATCCAAACGGATAGTCATTGCCCATGTTGACCTGAATTTGTCCATCGTCATTCACCCATGCTGTTGGCATGAAGGGGGTATTATGTGCCGCGCCAATACGCCCCTCTTTATCTAAGGTGATGATGCCGACATTATCAATGCCATGTGTGACGGCTAATGCCGCCTGATGTGCGGTTTTGCCCATGCGTAATTCATCAATCACCCCACGCGACATGAGCGTCCGCATGATTTTTTCGCCGTGACCGGTCGCGCTCGCCCCACCATAACGGTTATCGGAATATCCACCTGCGCCGAAAATCGGCACATCGCCCACCCGTCCTTTGAGTTTATGCGGTGTCCCGCCTGTGGATGTGGCGCTGGCGATATTGCCATGCACATCCAAGGCGACCGCGCCAACCGTCCCCATGCCCAATCCTGCACCCCGTTTTTCTTAGAGGCGTGTTTGATAATCGACAAATTCTTGTGGTGTGACAAAACTCAGATTGGCGACCAGTTTCATGCCAAATTCCACCGCCAGGCGTTCCGCGCCTTCCGCCACAAAAAAGGCATGAGGGGTGCGGGTCATAATCATACGGGCGAGTGAGATGGGATTTTGCACATGTTTGAGCGCCGCCACCGCGCCAAACATCATTGTTGCCCCATCGGTGATGAGCGCATCGAGTTCCGCTTCGCCCACATCATTCAAAAAACTGCCCACCCCTGCATCAAAATACGGGTTATCTTCTAAAATAATCGTGGCGGCTTCGACGGCATCTAAGGCACTACCGCCATTTTTGAGGATCGACCACGCCCGTTCTGCCGCATCGCGCATCCCTTGTTGCACTCCATCGTGTGGATAGAGATGTTGTTCCCATGTGCCAGCGCCACCATGCAAAATAAAAGTCGGCTTCATCGATACAAACTCGCTTTCTGAAAATATAATTGAATAAAGTGATGTCTTTATAAATATCATTTTTCTTTATTCTACACCATGCGCTTCCCCTACGCACAGAGATGACAGGATGAAAGTAGGTGCGTTTATGCTATAATTCCGCAAGTTTTTTGAAGATAAAACAAGGTTGTCAGTACCATGCGTATTCCTGCTTGGATTTTTATCGTGATGAGTCTGTTGTCCTTCGCCGTGATGACTGGCTTATGTTCCGTACTCAGTTACGGCACCGTTCGCCAAACGGTGATTGATGCCCGTAATAGTGGTGTCCAATTTCCTTCGGTGGTGGATTTTATCAATTACTTCATCAATCCGCCTGATGTGAATGATTTGGCGCGAAACATCAATCAGAGCGTGGCGAATTTTCCTACACCTGTGCCGATTAGAGACCCATTTGGTGATTTACCCACTTATACCCCATTTCCGACTAACACCCCTGAACCGGGCATCACATTCACTCCTGCGCCAACGGTGACTATTGGACCCACATCCACACCCGACCCACTTGCTGATATTCCCACATGGACAGACCCCAGTCGTATCAACATCTTGCTGATGGGCATTGACCAACGAAGCGCCACTAGCGACCCTGGCCCGTTCCGCACGGATACCATGATTTTGGTGCAGATAGACCCCATCCGTAAACGCATCGGTGTGTTATCTATTCCGCGTAATTTATGGGTACAAATTCCGGGCTTCCAACCGAATCAAATTACATTGGCGAATTATTTAGGCGACCAATCGGCATTACCAGGAGGTGGTCCCGCTTTGGCGATGGAGACCATCCGCCGCAATTTCGGCATCCCAGTGGATAAATATATCCGCATCAATTTTGATGTATTCACCCGTGTGGTGGATTTAATATCGCCCAATGGCACAGAAATTTGTGTGAGTGAGCGCATTGTCGATGAAAAATATCCCGATGACCGTTATGGCACCATTAAAATCGAATTTTTGCCCGGTTGCCAACGACTAGATGCCGAGCGCTTGTTACAATATGCCCGTAATCGTGCCACCCAAGGCGGTGATTTCGATCGTAATCGTCGCCAACAAGAAGTCTTACGCGCCTTGCAAAATGAGGTGTTGAGCGTGGGCGGTATCACCAATTTTATTGGTGTCATCCCTGAATTGTATACCAGCCTCGCGGGGAGTTATCGCACCGATTTATCACTCGAAGAAATTCTCAGCTTGGCGCGATTGGTGGCGGATATCCCCCGCGAAAATATCACTTTTGGTGCAGTGAATGAGTTGGTGGTGTCATTTGGCAAAGATGAAAACGGTCTGGATATTTTGTTGCCCAATTGGGTGCAAATTCGCAGTGTTGTCCAACAAACCTTCGACCCGCCCACCAATTTGACCGATGCCGATTTATTCGCACGCTATCAGGGCGAAGCGGCAAAGATTGAGGTGTATAATAATACCGATATCGCTGGACTTGCCGCCAACACGCGGGCATGGTTAGAATCGAAGGGTATCATCATCCAAAACGTGGGCAGTGTGAATCCACCGCAGAATGTGGCGCAAATCACCATTTTGGATTTCACCAACAAGCCATGGACGACCAAATATCTAGCACAAGTGTTAGGATTGCCAGAGACATCTATCCGACCGGGCGCAGGTGGCACATTACAAACCAGCGCCGATGTGATTATTTTGGTGGGTAGCGATATTCAAGCAGTTATCAACGGGAATTAGAGAAATACATTACAGAAATTGTTTGAGTATGAAGTAAATTCCAATCTTTATAC
>PGTJ01000351.1 GCA_002794515.1 Phototrophicales bacterium | reverse complement strand
GCATAATCCAATTCGCCCGCTTCGTTAATCAATTGAACTTCATCACGCACAGCCGCCGACCAACAAGCATAACACGGACCGTCATAGGGATAGATGATGACCACATCACCACCTTCGCCTTTTTCATATACACCCGCGTAAATTGCCACGAGGTCGCGCTCTAAACAGGCTTGGTTGATGATATATTTGACCTGTTCGCCATCCACACCGACAATCAATAAATCGAGACCATCAAGCGCATCTAAATGTTGTTCAATCCGTCCATTATGGGTGATGACGCTCGCCTGCGGATTGCGTTGACGAATAATATCTGCCACCGCATCGACTTTCGGTTGCCCCAAATAGCGCCTATCTGCCACATGACGGACGAGGTTCGTCTCTTCGAGCGTATCATCATCAATCAACACAAAATGCCCAACACCACTCATGGCAAGGCTTTGCGCCACAAATCCGCCACCAGACCCTAATCCAACCACGCCGACTCGTTTTTGTGATAGCAGGGTTAGGTTATCTTTGCCAATCAACCGTTCTACTCTGTCCCACATGATGATTAATCCTTTTTGGCATCAGCTTCGATAGCCAGCAAATAATCGGCTAGTGTTTTATCAGCAGACCACGCCCAACCTTGTGGGTCGGTGACGGGTTGAGCATGATGCCACATGCGTTCAAAAATATCGTATATGACCTCTCCTTGTGCCAACTTGACGAATGGCGCACGATAGGCAATTGGCTTGGAGAGGGGATAATCGTGCTGTGTGACCAAAATCAGCACATGGTCTGCGCCTTGTTGTGCCACCAAAAAGCAAATTTCGAGGGGTGATTTTTCATCGACATCCCAAATAATGATGGAGGTGAACACATTGTTTTCTTTGAGAGCAGATAATTCTAAATCGATACGCGCATCGTTGATAAGATGCCATGGGGCTGGGGCGAGTTCTGGCAATTGTGAATTGGGATAAATGGTGGGGACAATCGGCACGAACACATTGGTGTTTTCGGTGATATACCAGAAGTCGATGCGTGTGAAATCATCGTAACCATCCCCTTTGACGGTCAGATAATTGACATACCCTTCTCCACCACCGGTTGTCGCAGGATGTTCGAGGGTGACAATTGGCGCGATGAGAAAATCGAAATCGGCTTCATCATCGGCGAGCATATCCAACGCGGTCATCAAATCACCACCGCTAGGGGCGATCATATAGCCTGGTTGCCGATGCCAATCGCCTAAATGTTTGAGTGGGACATCCCACTTTTTATTGTTTTTGTTGATTGCACTAAAAATTCCGCGCCGTTTTTCGCGCAGATTATTCCAGTTCTGATAATACCACCAAATCAACTCGGCTTGGCGTTCATCACCTTGTTTGAACACCGCCTCACCACGCACGGCGCTCTCATCTGGGGCGATGGTCTCGAGGACATAAATCGTGGGGACACCGTTGGTATTTTCCCCCGATGTCACCACGCCAATGAGCGCCTCGCCTGTTTCGTCTTGGACATATTGATTCGCCGCCAAGACCATTTTATCCACCACCCGTTGGGCGATGACTAAATTGGGAATAACCCCCCGTTGGGGTAACATCTTCTTAAAAAACATCATCTGTCATCCTTTTTAACGGCGATGACGCGGTGGCAAAGGCGTATTGGGATCGACCCGCTCTTCGATACCTGGCCAATCGCCTGTTTTGCGCCATGTGTAATAAGCATAAATCCATTGGATTGCCCACGCAGTGACAGTGACCGCCGTAGAACGGGCGGGATTCCAACCATATTGCTCACCATCTTTAGGGTTAAATAAACACAGTTGACCATCCTCATATTGATGCTTTTCGCTATAGATGCGCGGTTTGAGGATATACGCCTCTGCCGGTCGGTTGGGATAGTCGTGTGGATAAAGAATTTTGAGCAAATGCTCGCGCTGGGCGATACCATCCAAATTCACCTCAACCAATCCTTGCCAGTAGAGGGGGTCTGATTGTGGCACAACCAATTTGAATGTGTCGCCAAAAGTAGTACGCATGGCTTCGACTTCTAAGCGTAATCTTGGAGAAACATTGCTACGTGTTCCCCACCATTGAGATGACATGATGATTTTTCCCTCATGGATATAGTCCACTATACAATTTTATTTTAGTCTAAAAATCGTAATTTTGTCATGAGATAGACCGATAATTGGGGGATTTTCGAGCAATCGCCCAGATTGCGTATGCCTGCCAATAATGATACCATGCTATAATCACCTATATTATTTGAACATTTCAACAAATTTAAACGGATTTATGTATGACAGAAGAGACGACTGTTTTCACGCCAGCAGATGAATTTATCATCAATGACCTCGAAACACTCAAGGTATTAGCCGACCCGCTACGCCTGAATATCATCGAATACCTCATCACACCCAGCACGGTGAAAGATGTCGCCGAAAAAATCAATAAGCCCCCTACCAAGTTGTATTATCACTTCAACCTGCTCGAAAAACACAATCTGATTAAGATGGTCTTCACGCGCATTGTATCGGGTATTGTGGAAAAACACTATGTGGCATCGGCACATGTCTATCGCATTGCCCATGGATTGCTTGCGCCGGGCAATGTCGATTTTGAAGAACATCTCGAAGTGACCTTTTCGGGGTTATATGGCGATACTGTCAATGATCTGCGTGAAAGCATCCGCGCAGGCGTAATCGACATCAGCGAAAATGCGCCCAATTATCGGCGCATGAAGATCTTTCAGGGTAAAGTGTAT
>PGTJ01000396.1 GCA_002794515.1 Phototrophicales bacterium | reverse complement strand
TCATAATTCCAGATGCGTAAATATAAATTTTCATTCGGATTGCCTGTGGCGGTGAAATTGAAAATCGGTGTGGCACGGCTGAATGCCAATGCCAAGATGCCGATGCAGGCATAAGGGATAATCAGCTTGGCGGTGTGGCTCATCGCCCATAATTGACGGAAATGGGGTATGCCCCATAACTGGCGGTCTCGATCCAGCCAACGATCCAGCGAGAGCAAAATGCGCCATGCATCTATCATCCCAGCACGGGCGGTTTTGATGCCCGCCCATAAGATGAACGGCAAGCTGACCGCTACGGCGGTGAGCGGTCGGTTGATCACCAACAAGCCCAATGCCAACCCCGCCATGATGCCCCAATGCACGGGGTGACGGCGCTTTTCTATCCATATGAAGCTATACCAGAAGAGTAAAAATAAGAAAATGGCGGGTGTATGCGACATCATCGTGCCAGAGAGCAACAGCGCCATCGGCGAAAATGCCATGAGCGCCGATGCGAATAACCCCACCTCTGAATTGAATAACACCCGTCCGATTTTATACACCAGCCCCACCGATAACATGGCAGAGAAGGCGTTGATGATCCAGATTGCCCCCATATGGATGCCGATAGACATCAGTGCGGGATAGCCGAGTGGATATTTACCAAATTTATACCCCGTTTTGCTATCGATGATGACGAATGGTTGCCAAAAGGAGAGGGCAGGTTCAGGTGTTGGTAATACGAGGTCGCCACGCGCAAATACCCGCGCCTGAAAGAGATAAGCGACTTCATCTTCCAGATGAGGGAGGTGTTCAAACACACGGTCGCTCACCAGCCATGTGGTGATAAAACTGGTGAGCATCAGCACCACCACCAGCCATTGGTGAAGGGTGAATTTCGCAATTATAGGGGTAGATTTTTGCATGGTATTCTCGATACATTGCTTGTATAATAAACAATTGTCTATTTTAGCACAGGACAGATATATCAGTAGGTCTATAACTCGGTCTTAATTAATTTGACCGATTGATTTATAATCGCAACACTTTCGTCCATTTTAGTCATTGTGAACACCTCTCCCCATGCGGGGCTATCGAGATATAAAGGAATTTGGTTATGAAGGTTATTCTTCTGAAATATGTGTATAAACATGGTGTTGAAGGTGAAGTAATCGATGTTGCCGATGGTTTCGCCCGCAATTACCTCATCCCGCGTGGGTTAGCGGTACAAGCCACCGAAGGCGAACTGAAACGCGCCGCCAAATTGCGCGAACAAGCCGCCGCCAAACGCGCCGCGCTGGATAATCAACTGAATGAATTGGCGCGCCAGATAGATGGTGTTGAACTGATTTTTGGTCGGCGTGCCGCCCCCACGGGCAAATTGTTCGGTTCTGTGACCACGCAAGAAATTGCCGATGCGCTGTTTGAAAAAACGGGCGTGGACATCAACCGCCGTCGTATTAGCCAACAACCGATTCGTGAAATTGGCACGCATGATGTCCCCGTGCGTTTGGGAAACGAAATTTCGCCCATCCTCAAAATCACGGTGGTGCGTGATGATGAATTGGCAGATTTCCTCAAGAAACGCGAAGCCGCCAAACAAAAGGCAGAGACAGTCGATGAAACCGCCCAAACGACACCTGTCGCCGAAACTGTCGAAGAAGCTGTGGCAGAATAACATTCATCTATCTGTTTGTTCATCCGATACAACACATCGATAGATAATATAAGGGCGCATCATCAGCGCCCTTATGTGCTTCATTTGAGGATATTGTGGATAGTTATTCGTTAGGGCGTTATCTTCAAGATGCCCGCCAACAAAAAGAACTCACCCTAGACCAAGCCACTGCCACCCTCAAAATCAGACGCAAGATATTAGAGGCATTTGAGCAGGGCGATTTTAGCGTCTCTGCCGATTTGTCTGAGGTGCAAATCAAGGGCTTTTTGCGAAATTATGCCCGTTATTTGGCATTAGATGAAGATGTCGTCATGAGTTATTATGATGCGGCAAAAAACCCCAAACGGCGACGTGGACGCAAAGCCAAAGGCAAAAAGAATGGCAATGGTCTCCGTCATGCCAATGGCAATGGCGCGATTTCGTCATCAGCAATCACCGACCCGCGTAAAATCACATCGCATATCCCGCAACCACAATCTCGCCTGACTTTATCGGATGAGCGCGAATTGGCGCAACAACGATTTTTGCGTTTTATCAACATCATGGCGGTGTTGGTTGTCAGCTTGGTGGCGGTGGCGGTCATCTTGTTTGTGGTGGTGCAGTTGATTGTATCGCCTGTGAATATATTGCCCCAAAGCGATATTTTAGCCGAATTGCCCAGCCAGCCGACCATCACC
>PGTJ01000671.1 GCA_002794515.1 Phototrophicales bacterium | reverse complement strand
GCCATGAGTAGTACAATACAAGCACAAGAAAACACAGTCAGGCTCACCTTAGCAGGTTTTGCAGTCCCCAGAGAAGCCTATAGCAAGATCATTCCCCTCTTTCAAGCCGATTGGTTAAAAAAAACAGGTCAAACGGTGATTTTTGAAGAGTCATATTTGGGTTCTGGCGCACAATCGCGTGCCGTCATCGGCGGATTTGAAGCCGATGTTGTGGCGCTGTCTCTTGAAGAGCATGTCACACGCATTGTTGATGCTGGGCTTATCACCCATGATTGGCAAGATAATCCCTATAATGGCATGGTATCGACATCAGTAGCTGTGTTATTGGTGCGCCCAGGTAATCCCGAAAATGTGACCGATTGGTCAGATGTGGTTGGGCGTGGCTTGGCGGTCATCACCCCTAACCCCGCGACCAGTGGTGGCGCACAGTGGAATGCGATGGCGGCATATGGGGCGGCATATCGTGGTTTTGTAGAGGGGTATCCGGCTGGGGAAGAAGGTGCATTGCAATTCTTGACTGCACTCTATACCGATGTCTTGGTGATGGATGCCGATGCACGCGAAAGTTTTTTGACCTTTGAGCGTGGTATTGGCGATGTGGCAATCACCTATGAAAACGAATATT
>PGTJ01000130.1 GCA_002794515.1 Phototrophicales bacterium | reverse complement strand
GGGCATACCCTGGTGGCAAGCGCACTGTCACTGTGCTACTACTCACAGGAAAACCAAATTTTTCTTCGGGGATAGCCCGCCACGAAATTTGGTCGCCACCATCATAAACCCGAATTGCCCCATCAACTTGATATTCAATCTGAAAAACTTGCGAGGCGTTGGTAATCGTGCGTGTAAAATAATAGACTATCGAAACACCCTCTTGAACATTCGAGACACAATATGTCCCTGGTATTTCTCCAATACAACTTGGGGTTAACGGTGTACCTGCTTCGACAACACGAACATTACTGATTCGATCGAGGTTATTCAGCGCGACTACCCGTGACCCAAATCGGAATGTACCAGAAAAACGCACCTTGAGCGTCTCTCGCACATAAAACGAATTATTGGTTGTGTTGACATCAAAAATATCGACATTCCATTCTTCATATAATACAGACCGACTTTGAGCAGAGGCAGGAATGGTTATCCCCAATAAAAGGGTTAAAAAGATGCACCATACAAATATTTTTCGTTGCATTCGCTTTTTTATCCTTAGCAGGTGTGTGAGTAAACCTTACTAAACTGGTACTTATTATAACACGACTTCATCAAAATGTGCTTTTATCGACAAAATAAGTTATCATTTTGAGTAGCGTAAAAGTCAATCTGGGTCTATCATTGACGGTTAACGAGTTAAACCGAGTTTTGCAACTTGAAGGAGCAACTGTTATGCGACAAAGCCGAATCGCAGTTTTATGGAGTTTAACCTTTATATTATTAATGTTAGCGATTAGCACCGTATCTGCACAAACTGCTACGCCCACACCCGCCCCAACCACCACACCAACACCTGTCCCTGCACAGCGGACTTATGTGGTACAAGCTGGCGATAACCTGTTTCGGATTGCTATCCGTTTCGGGACAACGTATCAAGCACTTGCCGCAGAGAATGGCATCGCTAATCCACGCCTGATTTATGTGGGACAAACATTGCGAATTCCCACATCATCGACCGTCACCCCTGCCCCAACCATCCCTGCTCCTATCACACCAACCCCACAACCCAGTGGGCAAACATATACCGTCCAACGTGGTGATTCATTAGGTCGGATAGCGGCTCGCTTCAATACCACTGTTGCCGCCATTTTGGCGGTCAATCGGAATATCACCAACCCGAATATTGTTTATGTCGGACAGGTGATTAATTTGCCCACTACTGGCACATCCACCCCTGCCCAACCACAAGCCACTACCCAAGCAACACCAGTCGTCAGCCAACCATCTACTGCCGTAGAAACGATGCCCCCCGACACGTTTGCCTATGGCATTGAGATTTTTATTGATGGACAACCGATCAGCGAAATTGTCCAACGGGTGGATGAACTCGATGTACAATGGGTTAAAATTTTGGTGAGTTGGCGCGAATTAGAACAGACAAAAGGTCAGATTGTATACGGCGACCTCGACACCGCCATTAGCGCATTGAATAACGCAGGTGTGAAAATCTTGCTCACGCTGACCAATGCGCCAGCATGGGCGAGAGATAGCCAAGATGAAAACGGACCACCACGCGATTTAGCCGATTTCAACAATTTCGTCACAGCTATCGCTACCAAATACAAAGGTGTTGTAGATGCCTACGAAATTTGGAATGAGCCGAATTTGCGCCGTAATTGGAATTGCAACCGTCGGATGTGCGATACCGATTATATTGAATTGTTGCGCGGTGCGTCTCAAGCCCTGACAGCCGTAGATGATGCGGCAATTGTCGTCTCTGCGGGATTAGCGCCGACACGTTTCAATGACCGTGTGAATGCGATTAACGATCGCATCTTTTTCGAGACACTCCTCTCTCGTCGTGGTACAGATTTAGTAGATGCGTTCGGTGTGCATCCGGGCGGTTGGGCAAATCCACCTGATGCTACATGTTGCGAGCAACCGATTGGCGTTCTGACGCATTATGAAGATGAAGTGTTCTACTTCCGTAACAACATCGAAGCCTATCGTGCCTTGATGGTCAAATATAACGTTAGCAACAAACCCCTTTGGGTGACGAAATTCGGTTGGGGTACAAGCGAAGACACCGCCCCGCCCAGCCAAATTAACATTTTTGTGTCGTATACCAGCCTGACGGAACAAGCTATTTATGTCCCACGCGCCTTCGAGATTGGTAATGCGCTCAATTATGTCGGACCGATGTTCATTGATAATCTGAATGGATGCCAAAGCCGTGCAGGTCAGGCATTGGTCGAATTATGCTATACCAGCCTTATCGCGCCAAATGGGTCATTGCGCCCTGTGTTCAACACTGTACAATCCATCAATAAAACTACGGTGACCGCACCTCCAACGACAACAACAACGACCAATACCACAACATCACCGAATACCAGTTCAATGGAAGTTGTGCCAGTCGTCCAACCCGAAACCACGCCCATCGTCACCACACCATAATCTTTTCGTGTCATATCGCCGATAGAACAGAGGGGTTTCAGACCCCTCTGTTTTTTTCTGAATTAGGTAAGAACCAGATAACCAATATCTTCGATATAGCATAAAATTAGCCACAATTTAGCAAACAGGGGCGATATGGGCGACTCGAAAGATACAATTAGCCAAATCTTTAATCAACGATATGAACTGCGCCAAAGAATCGGCACAGGGGGCATGGCACGAGTTTACCTAGGATATGATACTAATCTCGGACGCGAAGTGGCTATCAAAGTATTGCACGAACACCTCGCCGATGATCCGATGTTCAAAGAGCGCTTTGAACGCGAAGCGCGACTTATCGCCACGTTGAATCATCCCAACATTGTCCAAGTATACGATTATGCCACGGCACAAAAAGGTGATGAAAATGTGTGTTATATGGTCATGTCGTTGCTTAAAGGCAAATCGCTACGCGATATTTTGGAAGAACATAAAACACAAGAGACTCTGATCTCTCATGAACGTATATTGACCATCATGACCGATTTATGCAGTGCCTTACAATATGCCCATGATAAAGGCATGATTCACCGCGATATTAAACCCGCTAATATCATCATCAATCCAGATGGTCGTGCCATATTAACCGATTTCGGCATCGCCCGCATGGTGCAAGGAACACAATTTACCCAAGAGGGGACAACAGTTGGCACACCTGCCTATATGTCTCCAGAACAAGCGACAGGCGCAACCGTAGATAGTCGTAGTGATATTTATGCACTGGGCATCGTTTTATACGAAATGTTGGTCGGGCATCCACCATTCATCGATGATGGCACATTGTCGGTCTTGCTCAAACACATGACAGAACCCGTCCCGTCACTATCTCATTATGATTTTATCCATAATCAGCAACTCGATTCGGTGATCATGCGGGTATTGAACAAACAACCCGAAAATCGCTATCAAACCGCCGATTCTTTCTTAGATGACCTCAGACGGGCATTTAAGGGCGAACCGACCGAAGCCGAAAATATGCCAGATAACATAACCAAGCCATCAGATAAAATCATATCACCTACAAAAAATCTGGATATAAAATCGAAAACACAAACCTTATCTATCACCATCCCCAAACCAACCAGCAGAGGGGTGTTGATGATATTAGCACTTGGTCTAAGCCTGATTTTGGCAATTGTTGTGTTAGGGATGCTATCACGCAATACCTCTGCCCCAGTATCAGATATAGCCATACAAAATCCCGAATATTTCGTGACCGATTTTCGAGATGAATTCGCTACACGCTTGCCACAAGACAATAGTGCAGGTCTTATCAGACAAATCACATCAGAGGGGTATCACATCACCAATAACCGCAACCGTCAAGCAATCGCCAGTATATTCAACACCAATACGCCATACACAAATTTCATCATCCAATTAAATGGGATGCTGAATACAGGCAGTTCACCCGCCAGTGGCTACGGCATTATTTTTCGATACATAGATGAAAATAATTACAATGTGTTTGCAGTAGATGGATTGGGGCGCTTCAGCATTTGGGTACGTCAGGATGGGCAATGGATAGAATTACGTGATGCGGGCGAAACATGGACACGCAATGAGGCAGTGATGCCCATTGGCAATATGAATACGCTTGAAATTGAGGTGCATCAAAATTCATTAACGGGTTATGTCAACGGTGTTCAAGTTGTTATGCTCACAGACGAGACGATTGAATCGGGCAAAATTGGCATTTATGTCGCCTCTACAGAAGAGAGCAAAACCGATGTCTTCATCACAAGGTATCAGGTCATGGAAGCCACTCGTGCCATGACTGACTCGATGACGGGTGTGGATTCCATGACAGGTGTGGACTCGATGACTGGCGAAGAAAACACCACACCAGAGGCATCATCCGAGACGCGCCGTGATGACAATTAGATAAAGTGGCACTAAACACACCACAGACATAAACGCCAAGAATGCCAAAACGACCGTGACCGTATCCCAGACTTTTGGCATATCGGCTTCATATTCGCGCCCACGCGGTTGCGCGGTCATTGGGCGTGGCGCGGGTGGGCGCACAGTCCCGACATTGGGTTGTGGAGCGGGAATGTTTTGGACTTGTTGGGCATTTTGCCATTGCGCTCCACCAACGTAGACATTTCCAACACGCGGGTCTATAGGCACCCCCTTATTAGATGCCGATTGCGATGGTGGACGTGGCGCTTCTGGCACAATGTTCACGCGTTGTGTGGGCAACCCTGTCGGTTGTGGTGGTTGCGAATAATTCGGTTGTGATGGCTGGTTATTGGATATTGGTGATACAGACCCCGATGGCATGGTCGATTGTGGTGGGGGCTGTGGTGATGTTAATTTTTGGCTGGGGGTGGTCATATCGGGCGAAAAATTGCCTGATGATCCCGTTACTTTTTTCGATGTTCCCCCTGATTCATACCGTTCTTTGAAGGCAATCAACACCTGTCCCAGTTGGTCGGCAGTACGATACCGATTATTCGGCTCTTTATCCATCACCTTCCGCACAATTTCGGCTAATTCTTTCGGCACATTAGGATTAACATCACTCGCCAATGGGACAGGATTACGAATATGCGCCAGAGCTAATTCTTGTTGATTCGTCCCCACGTAAGGTAAGCGCCCTGTGAGCATCTCGAACAACACAATGCCTATCGAATACACATCGGCGGCGGCGGTTGGCTTTTCGCCTTGTGCTTGCTCTGGGGCAAAATAATGTGGGCTACCCCATACCACCGACTCGCGTTGTTGCGGTTGGGTATCGCTCCATGCTTGAGCAATGCCAAAATCGGTGATTTTGACAATTTCGTTTTTGGTGAGCAACACATTTTGGGGCTTCACATCGGCATGAACAATCCCTGCCCGATGGGCAAATCCGAGCCCAGCACAAATTTCGATACCAAATCTGAGCGTTTTATCTAATGGCAATGCACCTCGCGCCCGAATCATATTTTTTAGGTCAGAACCATCTACCAATTCCATGACGATATAATGTGTCGGACCTTGGCTACCAACATCATGTACCGTGACGATATTTGGATGCGCCAGGTTGGCGATGCTTCGCGCTTCGTTCTGAAACCGCGCTACAAAGATGGGGTCGACTGTCAGGCTTGGGCGCAAAATTTTGATGGCAACGGTACGCCCCAATGATTGGTCTATCGCCTTATACACCACCGCCATCCCGCCCGATGCCAATTGCGAGACCAACCGATAGCGATTATTCAAAATTGTTTCAGATGACATGCGTATCTATCCCTTGTGCTGATAGGGCTTACATAATCCAGTTGATATGTCAATTATAGTCGCCATTCAAAGTGCCGTCAAAGAATCAAATAAACGCCGATACTCTTGTTGGGCGCTTCTGTCGGTCAGGCTGGCAATATAATCCGTCACCACACGATGAACGGGTTGTTCTTCTAACCATACCCGATATTCATTGGGTAATTGACGTGGTTCGGCGATATAACTATTGAATACTTCTGTCAAAATGCGGTCTGCCCGCCGAGACATTCGCACCACCGTATGATGATAATACATGTTCTGATACAAAAATGTCTTGAGTGCCTTATTTAAGGTGATAAAAGTATCGCTATGTGCAACAATATTGGCAGGATGATTTTGGGCATCCATCGGCGTCTGGATGTTATGGGCGATGATATTACGTTCCGTCTGGTTAACCACATCATCCACCTGTAAGCCGATTTGTTCGCGGATAAACCGATGTCGTGTGATCTCATCCATGCGCCCGCCGTGCCAACCCAGTCGATCACATAACATGCGCCATAATTCCAATTCTTGTAATTGGTCTTGGTGAATTAATCCAGACAGCAATCCATCATCAAGGTCATGGGCATTATATGCCAATTCATCAGCGATATTGGCAATTTGTGCCTCTAAACTGCCCCGTGTAGCGATATTCAGCCCCATTGCTTCGCTGATGTCGTATTCTGTTTCGTGTTTGGCGATACCTTCTAATGTCTCGTAAGTCAGGTTTAAGCCTTTCCATTTGGGATAGCGCCGTTCTAGCTCTGTCACCACACGATAACTTTGGTGGTTATGATTAAACCCACCATGATCTTTCATGAGTGCATTCAAGACCCCTTCGCCTGCATGACCAAATGGGGGATGTCCCAAATCATGTGCCAAACAAATCACCTCGACCAAATCTTCATTCACACCCAATGCGCGAGCAATGGTGCGTCCAATTTGTGCCACCTCAAGCGTATGTGTGAGCCGTGTGCGGTAATAATCACCCGCATCATTGACAAATACCTGTGTTTTATATTCTAACCGCCGAAATGCCGCCGAATGAACAATACGGTCTCTATCGCGCTGGAACACAGTGCGATAATTCGGCTCATGTTCATGATGGAGTCTACCACGGCTGTCTTTGCTTTTTAATGCGTATGGTGCAAGTACTTGTGCTTCTAAGTCTTCTAATTTTTGTCGTGTATAATACATAAACGTTCTCCCCCTCTATTGCCTGTTATACGACCTATTGTAATACGAGTGTAAAATCTGCGCTCTTTATATACAGAAAATTGAGGAT
>PGTJ01000649.1 GCA_002794515.1 Phototrophicales bacterium | reverse complement strand
TATAAACTGACCAGTGGTGAATATCAGGTGAATGTCGGACCAGATCGAGAGGCGAAAGTATTTCAAGTGCGTTGGACAGGTTGTCCGGCGAACATCTCTGGTCGTAATGAGACGACGTGGATAGCAACAAACTAGACGGCTCAGATTAACTACACCAAATGGGAAGCATTCAAGCAATCGCCAGATGCGTTGTGCATCTGGCGAAGCACATCACTCGAGCTTCACGGGCGATATTTCGTCTGTATCGGTATGCGTTAATGGCACAAATACCCCCCCATCGGTGCGATAGGTATCACGGCGCACCAACAGATATTCAAACCACACCGACAATAACGTATATAAATATCGACTCCCCTGCTCTGGCAATTTGAGTGATGATTTGCCCACCTTACGGTTATACCATGAAATCGGCGTGATTTTATAGGTGTATCCGCGCACAATCGCCTTGAGGGGAATTTCGATGGTCAGATTGAAATGAGGCGAAATGAACGGACGGCACCCCTCAATCACATTCCGCCGATAACCCTTGAAGGCGTTGGTCGTATCATTAAAGCGCGACCGAAACATCACCTTGAGGAAGAAATTGACAATGCGGTTAATCACCAGCTTGAAGCGGGGATAATCTACCACCTTCGAGCCTTTGATGAAACGCGAGCCAAAGGCACAATCGGCTTGGTCGCGCAAGATATAAT
>PGTJ01000668.1 GCA_002794515.1 Phototrophicales bacterium | reverse complement strand
TTTATATGAGGTGTTGCAACTGCGTTCGATTGGCACAGGCTTTTCTAAACCGTTCCCCGCCTATCAGCCAGAACCGCCAGTCACGTTTGATGATGAGGATGAAGAAGAGTATGACCTCGAAGAAGAAGAGGCATTTGGCTTAGATGACTTTGACGATGAGGATGAAGACATCGAAGCGCCGTCATTTTTATCGACATTTGGTGATGATGACGATGATGAATTTCCTGCACCACAACCCATCCCCACCAGCGCACCCGCCTTTGATTTATCATCTAAAGATCTGACCAAACTCCGCACAATGCTCGCACAGGTCAAGCAAGCGGGCGATTCGAGCAAACAGTTACAAGTCCTCAAAGCCATTGGCGCGCTACAAGTCGAAAATGGGATGCAAAATGAGGCGCTCGCCACTTATGGCGAAATGTTGAGTGTATACGAGACGGTAGATGACAAAAAAGGTCTCATCGAAACATTAGATGTCACTGCATCGCTCATGGTCAAGACAGAGAATTTGCAGGCGGCGATTATGCACGCCTCTCGTGGGGCGCGATTGGCGCATGAAATCGGCGATGACGATGCCCAGATGCGCTTCCTCATCACATTGGGTGATGCACATCAACAACTGGGCGAGTC
>PGTJ01000080.1 GCA_002794515.1 Phototrophicales bacterium | reverse complement strand
TTGCCCGCTACTGGTGCCATAACGTGACACCGAGAGATAGCTATTATCGGCTGGCAAGCCGATGAAAATTTGGGCATCGGCTTTGATACGCAAGCCATTGATTAGAAAATCTGCCACCTGTCCATCGGGTACATTGATAAACACGCCTGGGGGCATCCCCACACAAGCCGTCTCGTGTGTGGCACGGATGTTGAAGGCTTGCATCGGCGCGGTATAACCTTCTGGGATTTCGTTGCTAGGCGGTATGCTCAATTCGATGCCACCATAGACCACCAATTGCACGGGTTCTGGCGCGTCTTGGGGCAAGTTCCCCCACACCGAAAACACGGCTATGCCCCACATGCCACTGTTGGGTGCCAGTGGCGAGGCGCTGAGGGCGTCAAATGTGCCGATAGCCGCCGTCTCGCCCACTTGTCGGATATTGAGGATGCTGTTATTCAGACGCGCTTCAACGGTGTTGCTCCCAATGCACAGCGTTTCATCGGCTTGGTCTTGGCATGTTTCGAGCGCTGTTTGTTGTAACTGCATAAATTCGACACAAAAATCTTGCGCCCCTTCTTCTTGTGCCGATAGTGGCATGAGCGCCAATGTCGAGATGATGAGCAGAGTTAAAAATGCGTAACGAATAGCGAATTTGTTCAATGTCTTATTTCCTCAAGACTATTTACATCTATTCATAGCGTAACATGGCGGGATGTTATTTTTCAATAAAAAAGTAAAAATTTGTTATATCCAAGCTGATGTGTGTTATGATGACAAATATAGACCGCTTATGACAATGGGATATAAGATATATGCGCCTTTGTTTGGTTATGTCGATATACCTTCTGTTTTTCACCACAATCCGCGCTCAAGATATGCACATCATTCAATATGCGCCCAGTTCTGAGAATTTTGCCAATCCCGAACGGGGATTTTATTATCAAGATGCGCCGATGTGGCTCGATTTAGACCGTGTGCCACAATCGGCAGATGACCTGCGTGATTTGCGCCAAGCCTATCATATCAGCATGGTGCGCTATTATTTTCTGATCGATGAATTTCGGGATATGCCTATCAGCGATGAGGCGCTCGCCTACATCCAAGCCCAATTTGATGCCGTACGCGATGCTGGGTTTAAGATGATTCCCCGTTTTGCCTATAATTTTCCACAAGGGGGTGAATATCCCTATCAAGACCCCGATGCTCCGTTAGATCGTGTTTTGGCGCATATCCAGCAACTTATGCCCATCTTACGCAAAAATGCCGATGTGATTGCCTTCATGGAGATTGGCTTTGTTGGGGCATGGGGTGAATGGCATAGCTCGACCAATCGGCTGGTGGATGACGACATTGGTCTGACGGATGCCTCGCGTGCCATTATTGATGCGTTACTATCGGCATTGCCACCAGAACGTATGATAGCCATGCGTTATGTGCTTTATAAGATGGAATTGTATGGCGAAGCACCACTCACATCTGAACAAGCCTTCAGTGGCACGGCACAAGCCCGCATGGGGCATCATAATGATTGCTTTTTGGCATCGGCGACCAATTGGGGTACTTATTCTGAAGATGCCTCGATCCGCCAACAACAAAAAGATTTTTTGCGTCATGATAATCTGTATCTGCCACAAGGTGGCGAGACGTGTAATATCGGCGAAGATGCACAGCCTTATGTCCATTGTGATAACGCCCTACAAGAACTGGCATATTTGCGATTTAGCACACTCAACCTCGATTATCACCCCGATGTCTTGGCATTATGGGCAGAAGAGGGATGTTATGACGAAATTGCCATGCGACTGGGCTACCGCCTGCGCCTGATACGAGCTGAAATCCCGCGTCTCGCTATGCGGGGTAATGACTTGCAGATGACCATCACCTTGCAGAACGATGGATTTGCATCGCCGTATAATCCGCGTCTATTCGAGCTGATTTTGCGGGCATCCGATGGCACAGTTCATCGGTTTGCGCTTCACCAGACACACGACCCGCGCCGTTGGTCGCCCGATTTAGGGATGATAGATATATCCATCACCATCACCTTGCCCGATGATATGCCAATTGGCGATTACGAGCTATTGCTCAATTTGCCCGACCCCGCACCCCGTTTGTATGATAACCCCGATTATCGCATCCGCTTCGCCAACACCGATGTTTGGGAAGCGGAGACGGGATTTAACCGCTTATTGGCGACCATCACGATTGAATAATCGGCACTTCGCGGGTCATGCAATGAATTGCCCCGCCACCGTTTATCCCAACCGAGCAATCGATTGGGATAATGTCGTATCCCTTTGCGTGGTCTTCATAGCGCCGAATGGCGATGTCATCGGTTTTGGATTGGTATATCGGCACTAAAATCCTGCCGTTGACGGTGAGCGCATTGGTATATGACCGCCGAATCGGATACACCACCCAATTGAAATACAACGGCGGTGTGGGCAATTCGATGATATGATAGGGATCGCCTTTGGCATTGGTTTGTGATTTGAAGATGCTCATCACTTCATCCAAACGGGCGGTATCCCATTTGGAACTGGGTGTCGAGAGCATCACCGTCTTTTCATCTAATAATTTCATCAACAGGTCGATATGCCCTGTGCGTTCTATCCGCATACGTGGGGTGATGATGAGTTTATCGAAATCCAATACCGCATGTAGATAGGCTTGTAAATCGGCACTGGTGGCGAATTGCGGATTTGCCACCAGTGTTTTTTGTGTGGTGAACAGCGTCCCCATGCCATCTGTGAGCAAATTCCCGCCTTCGATATGCAAGTCTAATGGCATGAGCGGTGTTTGTGTATGAGCAGACCACGCCAACGGCATGGCGTTATCGCGCCCTTGTGGATAGTATGGCAGATGGTCATACACGGCTTTGACCCCGCCACGCCGACCATCGGCATCGTAGCCCAACATCGGACCGTAGTCGCGTATCCACACATCATCAGTGGGGATGATGATAAATTTCACCTGATGGGCGTTAGCGCCCAAATGACCCTGTTCAGTGAGATATGCCCAAACCGCCCGCGCCCACCACTCGTTGGGGACGATGACATGTACCTGTGCAACGGGGATAATCGCCCGCACCATATCGGCGTGGAGCGACCAGATGCGCGGATAAAAAATGCACCAGCTCATCAGCACTGCCTCTAGGTGCTCCCACTGGGCGATGAGGCGGATTTTTGGGGGATATGCGGGTTGTGATGATGCCACTGGCGGGATAATCGGTGGTGTGATGCCCTCTATCGAGGCGGATGTGGCAGATGGTAATAACGCGAATCGTCTGAGAAAATCGGCAACATCGGCGGATGACGATGGTGGGTGGTGGTCATATCTGACAGGATATAAGGCGGGATATAAGGCGTACAAGGCTTGTTTGATGCCCACCGGGTAGCTTCTGCGCCATAATGGGTAGGGGATGTAACCGAATCGCAATGGAAATTCTCGCGTCATAATCATGTTGTCCAATCTTGATAAAGACGCACTCTATTGTACATCATCCCATATAAAAAAACGCCACCGTGAATAGGGTTCATCACGGTGGCGTTGTATGGCTACCAATAACTAGTGTGGGTTTTGGGGAGCAATATACACAGTAAAACAATATCAAGTGAGGCGGTTATAGTATTCGACCACCAGTTGAATATCGACAGGGACAAGCACCTCACGTTGTTCTGGGATGCGAAGCATGGTGACGCTACGGGCATCACGATCAACATCTAAGAAGGCAGGTGGGGTGAGACCGCCCTGATCAATCAATTCCACGACATGCACATTTTGGCGCATCTTTTCGTGTAAGGTGATGACATCACCCACGCGCACTTGATACGAAGGCAGGTCGAGGCGCTCGCCATTGACGAGGATATGACCATGCACCACCATCTGACGCGCCGCCCAGATGGTGGCGGCAAATCCTGCACGATACACCACATTGTCGAGGCGACGTTCTAATAACGAAAGCAAGTTCGCGCCCGTACGTCCGGGCATTTTGGCGGCTTTTTTATAATAATTCCGCAATTGACGTTCACGCACATTATAGACGAAGGCTAATTTTTGTTTTTCGTCTAATTGCATCCCATAGTCGCTACGGCGACCCGAACGGAATTGCTTTTCTTTGCCATGATCGCCAGGGGGATAAGCCCGTTTTTCGAGAATTTTTTGATATTTTGCGCGAGGGATGAGCAGTTCCCCGAAGCGCCGTTGTACTTTGGCTTTTGGTCCGTGATATGATGCCATAACCGAGAAATAATCCTTATGTAAACTAGGTCTAAAAACGGGGGACACACAATAACCCCGCGTTTATGCGCTAATGGTTGGAAATATGACAATTCTACACCATTCACTCATTTTTACCAGTGTTAATTCGGTTAAGAACCAGCCAACAGCGCCCCCCATCGCTATCACAATCGACCACCACATACCCCTCTGCGAATGAACGGGTTAGCGCCTCTTCAACCGTATCTTGCCAACGAATGGCGCGGGGTTTATCGGTCTGTTTGAGGGTGTTGATGTCATATGGAATTTCGATGAAGCGATAGACATTCTGTGATGGATTTTGTGCTATAAGTGGCTCGGCATGGTGGCTATATAACAAAAAGTCGCTTGGCGGATATGTTGTCAGGATGTGTTGCGGGGTTTCACCATTGGCAATCGCCACCACACGCGGGTTGTTCAAATGCCACATGACCTCTAGGCGATTCGTCCGCATCCCCCGATTCAGATTGTCTTGGAGTGCATCGCCATAAAAATTGGGGATGAATGCCTCGCCAACTGCCCCCAGCGCATGAAGGTTGAAGCGCGAATTTTTATGTTGCAACGGGTCGAATGTCCAGCCAATGGTATCGTAGCCATGTGCCAATGCCCACTTGCGTTGTGCCAGTTTAATCCCCAAACCCACCTTTTGCCGTTGATACTGTGGCAAAACGGCTGTTTGATGCGACCACAAATAATATTGATCCGCACCCTTGCGCCCAATCACCGCCAAGCCATAACCGATGACCTCGCCGTCTAAAATTGCCCCGATGACCATGCCACCCGCATGAATGATCGCTTGGAGCATGTGGACAGCGATTGCCGAACGATCATCGCGCCCCCATGCCGCCATTTGGATATCGATTGTGCGGTCGAGTTCGGGTACAGTGTGCAATTCACGATATTCAATGGGCATATGGTTACTCGTCCTCGTGTGATGAGGTGAGATGCACAAACATGCCCACCTCTGTCCGTTGCTCGTTCATGGGGGCAATTATATCAAATGTCCAAGACCTGCCAAAGATAGACTGCTCAGCGAGGCAACACCAAATTCATTGCCTCTAACACATTACGGGCGGGGAGGAGTTCCATATTTTTCGGCAAGCCATCCACATTCCGCCGTGAACGGGGGATAATCGCCCGTTTGAAGCCAATTTTTGAGGCTTCATTGAGTCGTAATGCCAATTGGCTCACGGCACGAATTTCGCCACTCAAGCCGATTTCGCCGACCATGATAATATCGGCGGGCAGGGGCTTATCGACATAACTCGATGCCAGCGCCAATGCCATAGCCAGGTCAGATGCTGGTTCATCTACGCGCAACCCACCAACCACATTCACGAAAATATCTTGTTCGTGTAACCTTAAGCCGACACGCTTGGTCATCACCGCGCTGATGAGCAACAACCGATTGAGATCGACACCGTTGGGTGTACGTCGGGCGTTGCCAAAATTGGTCGGACTGGTCAGTGCTTGCACCTCCACCACCAACGGGCGCGTGCCTTCCATTGTGACAGCAATCGCCGAGCCTGGGGCGTTTATCACCCGTTCTGCGAGGAATATCTCCGATGGATTTGGCACTTCGACCATGCCCGCCCCTTGCATCTCGAATACGCCGACCTCGCTGGTCGCACCGAAACGATTTTTCACACTCCGCAACAAACGAAATGCCTGAAACGGATCGCCTTCGAGATATAACACGGTATCTACGATGTGTTCCAACACCTTCGGACCGGCGATACTGCCTTCTTTGGTCACATGTCCGACCAAAAATACGCTGATGCCACTGGATTTTGCCAATGCTTGCAAGCGTGATGCACATTCCCGCACCTGACTGACCAACCCAGGCGAGGAATCCAATTCTTCGGCATATACGGTCTGAATGGAGTCGATGATGAGGATCATCGGGTTCACATCTTTGATATGCGACATAATGGTGTTCAGATTGGTCTCGGTGAGCAGGAACAATTCGTCTGCATCTAACCCAAGACGGTCTGCCCGCATTTTGATTTGCCGTGCCGATTCTTCGCCACTGACATACAACACCCGCCCCGTCTCGTTGGCGAGTGTTGCGGATACTTGCAACAACAATGTGCTTTTGCCGATGCCTGGGTCGCCACCGATAAGTGTGATGCTCCCAGGCACGATCCCACCGCCCATGACACGGTTAAATTCTGCCACAGGCACAAACAAGCGCTCCTCTTCGGTCATGTCCGTCTCGCGCAGGCGTTGCGGTTTGGTGCGTGTCGTGCCAACGGGTTGCCGATCTTGTTTGATTGTCCCCGCTTTTTTGACCTCTTCAATCACCTCTTGCATGGTGCCAAATTCGCCACAATTCGGACACCGCCCCACAAAACTACTGGTTTGCTTGCCACAATTGCTACAAATAAATTTCGAGCGTGTTTTCGCCATAACGAGCCACATCCTTAATGAACGCCTGTGCTATCTGATATAGTATAGCATAAAAATTGCCCGCGTTTATCATCAAATCGACAAAATGTCTTTTCATCATATCCAGATGGTGCTATGCTAAAGATAATAACCATTTGTGAATAAACTAACGAAAGACCCGCATGTCAAATCAATCACCAGATATATTATTCATTATCCTCGATACGTTACGCCGTGATCGGGTGTCGGCATATGGCAGTCCACAACCCACTACGCCCGAACTGGATGCGTTCAGCGAAAATGCCACGATATTCAATCGGGCGGTTGCGCCCGCTCAATGGACGGTGCCATCTCATGCCTCGATGTTCACAGGGGTGTATCCGAGTACCCATCAAGTCACACAAGCCAATCACAAATTATCGGGGAGTTATCCGACCCTCGCCGAAATTTTGCGCGTGGGTGGTTATAAAACAGTCGGATTTTGCAATAATCCGCTTGTCGGTGTGTTGGATACAGGCTTAACACGCGGATTCGATGAATTTTATAATTATGCAGGCGCGGCGATCACCCGCCCACACAATGTGAGCAAAAGTCGTGTGCGCCGTGCTGTATCGCGGGCATGGGGCAAATTCGCCACCCGTGTGAGCAATGTGTTCGCTCATTCCGACTTCTTATTCCGCGCATCGTTGCATCCGCTCCTCACACCGATTTGGACGCGCAGTATCCATTATAAAGGCAATACCCAACATTCGGTCGAAGATGTCATCGGTTATTTGGGCGCTCATCATGCCGATAGCACACATACCCGCCAACCGCTATTCACCTTTTTGAATTTGATGGGCGCACATACCCCGTATCGTCCACCGCGAGATTTCATCAGACAATTCGCCCGCGATATTTGGGATGACAAACAAGCCTATGCCTTTATGCGGGCATTCAATGCCGATGCCGCACGGTGGGCATCACCCGTATCCGAACCGCTCAGCGCATTTGAACAAGCCGTATTAGATGGTTTTTATAGCGCCGAAGTGGCATATCAAGATCGGTTATTGGGGCGTTTGTTGCGCTATATGGAAGAATCGGGCAAGCTAGAGAACACCATGGTCATCATCGCCGCCGATCATGGTGAGGGGCATGGCGACCATTTATTTTTCGGACATAGCTTTGTGGTCTATCAAGAGTTGGTGCATGTCCCGCTCATTATCCGTGCGCCACATATGCCCGCTAAGCGGGTGGATACGCCGATTAGCACACGGCGCATTTTTCATACCATTCTGGAATATGCCAATATCACCCCGCCACTGGCAGAAGATGACCCAAATGCCGATGTGCAGGGGTTATCATTGGCGCGGGCGACCAATGGCATCCCCGATGCAGAAGGCGGTATGGCATTCGCAGAGGCATTTCCACCACAGACCTTGCTCAATGTCATCAAACATCGCAATCCTGCCCATGTCGATCAATTCCGTTTGCGCCTCATACGACGTGGGGTGTATCAGGATGATTATAAATTGGCGACTGTGGGCGATAGCATCGAGGGTATGTTCAACATCGCTCACGACCCCGCCGAGATGAACAACATCGCCCAACGCGAGGCGCGTATCGCCCAAACTTTGCAATCTCACTTGAACCAGTTTGTGCGCCAAGCCGAGTCGCGCCGTGCCGATATTCCGCAATTCGGGCGTGAAGATGAGGCAGTCTTAGCGAATTTGCGGGCGTTAGGTTATATTGAGTGAATTGTAATGATTAGAAATGTTTGATGTAATTGACATGTGTGCCACTTGTGTGTATAGTAATGTAATGTAACGTAATGTGTATATTGCAATATGTCAGATTTACTACTCATGAAGGAGAGGTATCGTATGAAATTCTTCAAATTTTTCATCCTTGCTACGTTCATCAGTGTATTCATGTTTAGCGCCATTAGCATTCGCCCTGCCCATGCCTTCTCTGGTTCTGGTAGTGTGACGGTTGGTTGCACTGGCATCACTGATAATGGTTCTTTTTATACTGCGGATCGGAATAATACAGGAATGGGTCAAGAAGCCTATCGTTTTTATATTACAGATGGTTATGGCAACCTCATCTATGATTTCTCGAATATGGTACCCGTTGGATTTGGCGCAGCGATCGGCAGTTTTTTATATACTAGCGCACCAGCCGCCAATCCCATCACCATGTATTTTGTGAGTTTGGCAGGCAATGGTTTTGGCGAACAAGAAATATTGAAAGTAGAAGGCAGTTGTGCAGGATTGCCGACCGTGCCACGTTGCCAGTTGAACGTCCCTGCGGGGTCTGTGGTGGGTGAAGCCCCATTGGGCGCATATATTTATTATGCCCCAGGTGCGGCAACCGACCTGATTTTGAAACCGGGGACATACATTGTTGTCGGTCAAGATGCCAGCCAAACCTATTACAAGATTGTCTTGGCATGTCAATTTATATGGGTACGCAAAGACACCATGCAACCCAGCCCACTCCCACCACAAAATGGCGCACCGTTGCCCACACGTATTGTTCAATAATGCCCGCTAGTTTTGAACCTAGCCAACATATCCAGATGATTTATACTAATGGCTTGCAACTGCAAGCCATTTTTTGTTAGATGATACAATAAATC
>PGTJ01000559.1 GCA_002794515.1 Phototrophicales bacterium | reverse complement strand
ATTGTGAATGAAGGCACATCGTCCATTTTTTATCTGGTCGTCGGCGCGGCGATGATTATTGTGGCGCTCGGCTTCAAGGTGGCGGTTGTGCCATTCCACATGTGGACACCCGATGTATATGAGGGCGCACCAACCCCTGTCACTGCCTTCATGAGTGTTGGCGCGAAGGCGGGTGGTTTTGCCGCTTTGTTGCGTGTGATGATAGTGGCATTGCCCACGCTCAGCGTCAATTCTGGCGATGCGGCGACCGTTTGGCAATCGTCTATGTCAGTGATTGCCGCTCTGACCATGATTTTAGGCAATGTGGTCGCCATTTCGCAGACCAATATCAAGCGCATGTTGGCATATTCATCCATCGCCCATGCAGGTTATTTGCTCATGGCGGTCGCTGCGGCGGGGGCTGTGGGTGTCGCCGAATCTGCCACACGCGGATTATTGGTTTATCTGCTGTCGTATACATTCACCAATTTGGGCGCGTTTGCCGTGATTATCGCCCTCGAAAAAGAAGATGGCACAGGCACGATGATAGAAGATTTTGTCGGGCTTGCGCGTAGCCGACCTGTCTTGGCGGCGATGATGGCATTCTTCATGCTCAGCTTGACGGGTGTTCCTGCCACGGCAGGTTTCATCGGCAAATTTTTGGTGTTCGGCGCAAGCATCGAAGCTGGGCTGATATGGTTGGCAGTAATTGGTGTGTTGACCAGCGTCCTCAGCGCCTATTATTATGTGCGTGTTATCGTCAATATGTATTTGCGCGATAGCGATGCCCCTCTTGAAGCCGAAGGCGAAACCCCTCTGGTCAAATATGCCGTGTATATCAGCTTCACGGCGGTGTTGGTCATCGGCTTATTCCCCGCATTAGCGTTGAATTTGCTCGGTTCATCAATCACCCTTGCTAGTTTGTTCTAAAAAATTGAGCGAATATATCATGAAAGATGCCCTTATGAATTTCGTAAGGGCATCTTTGGGTTAAATTTTTACCTGTTTAAGCAGACCCCATAGACAAACACCCCCCGTAAAGTTATAATTAATGTATTGTTTTTAGCAGGTTATTGTTTGTTTATGCGCGGTCAGATTATCAAAGTTAACCAACGTATCACATTAGAATTATTGGCATCAAT
>PGTJ01000552.1 GCA_002794515.1 Phototrophicales bacterium | reverse complement strand
GCGCTTGGGTGCGATACTCGGTGGGATTAATACGCTCGGTGTTGTGGCGGCTGGCATTGGTGTGATGATTTATTTGGCGGGGCAAAATAAGCGTGAGGTGGATTTTTCTCCTTATCTGTTGCCCATAATACTCGCCATATTCTTGAGCGCGGGTGTGGGTATTTGGATGTATATGCAAGACGGTTTGGGGAGCAATGAACAGCGCAATTTGCGTAAACTCGCCAGAGAGCGCGATCAGCAGGTGAAAGAAGCCCGTGAACGCGCTAAATCACTGACCGAATTGACCAACATCCTCGCAGGGACGTTGAATTTTCGTAAGGTGTTAGAATCGGCATTGGAGATGGGTTTGCAGATGACCCCGCCATCGCCACATCATCGCACCGTTTCTATGATTTTGTTGTATGACGAGCATGAGCGGTTATATGTCTCGCATTCGCGTGGTTTCACCACCGCCGAAGAGCTATCTTTCCGCACCACCAACCCACAGGACGGCATCATCCATAAGGCGCTCACCGAAGCCGAAGCGGTCATTTTGCAAAAAGATGTGTATAAAGACCCCTCGCTCAAAGCGATAGGGGTGTTTAATCCAATGCGCTCGGTGGTGTGTATTCCCTTACGGGCGCAATACAATAATTTTGGGGTGATGATTGTCGCCTCGACCAGAGAAAATGCCTTTCAGGATGACCAAATCGAAATTATGAACGCCATTGGCATTCAGGTGACGATCGCCCTGCAAAATGCCACCCTATATAACAATCTCCTGCTCGAAAAAGAGCGCATCATGGAGATGGAAGAAGATGCCCGCAAGGCGCTGGTGCGTGACTTGCATGATGTCCCCACACAAACCGTGTCCTCTGTGGCGATGCGCCTGCGGATTGCCCAGATGATGCTCAAAAAGTCACCCCATGAATTGCCCCAAGAATTACAGGAATTGGAACAAATCACCCTGCGTGCGGTCGAAGAAATTCGTCATGTGTTGTTCAAATTACGTCCGTTGGCGTTGGAGAGTAAGGGGTTAATCGCCGCCCTCGAAGAACTCGCCGAGAAGATGAAGCGCACCTTTAACCAGAATATGACGGTGAAGATGAGTCCACAAATTGAGCAGATACTCGATGAAGGCAAGGCAGGGGCGCTATTTTATTTGATAGAAGAGGCGACCAACAATGCCCGCAAATATG
>PGTJ01000496.1 GCA_002794515.1 Phototrophicales bacterium | reverse complement strand
GTATCATTCTAACCCTTATTGATGTGTATTTCAAATTTTATTCAAGCACCAAGCGTAATGGTGGATCAGACGGGACGAAATCAATCCAGAAATCGGCGGTTTCGTAATTGGTATTTTGGCGCGTCTCTGTGACCCATTCCGACATTTTCGTCTGTAATACGGCATCAATTTCATCGGTGCTGGCTTCGCGTTCTTCACGGTCACGGACTTGCATCACATGCCAACCGAAAGCGCTCTGGAACGGGGGGACAATTTCGCCAATGACGGCATTGCGGGCTTGTTCACCAAATGTTTCATCAATGCCCGATTCGGTGTTCAACCAACCGAGTTCACCACCCCGTTGTGCAGTGCCATCTGTACCACGCGCCGCGGCGAGGGTAGCAAATGATTCGCCATTGAGCAACGCTTCATAAATATCGCGGGCGGCTTCTTCAGTTGCCACAACGATATGACGGGTATTTGCCCAGACCAATGTCTCGCGTGTGCCGAACATCTCGCGGGCTAATGCTTCGCGCAATGCCAACATCTCAAAATATTCGCGCACCCGTTCACGGCTAACACCCGCATCACGGCTCATCCGCCGATAGAACTGTTCCACATCATCATTAAAGGCTTGTGCTTGCTCATCTGCTGTCAATGTGGGCAATGGTGTGATGGTGGGCGCAGGCGTGAATTGCGGTGTTGGTGTGGGTGTTGTCTCGGTTGGAACAGGGGTGTTGCTCGGAGTTGGCGAGACAAATGGTGTTGGTGTGATGGTGGGGGTCACTTCTGGCTCTGGTGTGGATTCGGGGTCTGTTGTTTCGGGGGGGGTATAACGGAACAGACGACGAATTTGCTCATCGATTTGTTCATCGGTCACGGTGATACCGCGTGCATCTGCCTCTCGACGAACAATTCGATCTTCGATGAGGGCATTAATCACACGCAAGCCATATTGGTCATCTGCCGAAAAGCCATCGATTAGGTTACGGAAATTGGGGTCTTGTTGATACAAAAAGTTCAGGGCTTCATTTTCATCGGAAAAAAAGCCACTATTCACATAAAAACTCAGGTCATTGAGGATGCGTTGATTATCGATTACCCGTTCAATGCGAACCCGTTCCTGAAATTCGCGCACAGTGATATTTTCGCCAAAGACCGATGCCACCACCCGTGTCGGGGTGATAATTTGGTCGATGACAAAAGCAACAGCCAATAACACCAAGACCAGAGCCACTGCAACCGTTGTGCCAATCAAGACACGGCGTTGGATTTCGGCTTCGCGTTCAGCGCGTGAGCGATATTCTTTTAATGTCTTTGGCGATTTACCCTCACCCTGTGGTGCTTGCTTTTTAGGTGGTTTGGGTAGACCTGTTGTTTTATCGCGTTTGGTCATTGCGATTATACTCCTTTATGATAAAGCGGAACGCCCACAATAGGCGTTCTCTTAATCAAGATAAATTGCTACCCAAATTAATCGTTGATATTGACAAACGGCAACAACGCCAAATGACGCGCCCGTTTGATTTCACG
>PGTJ01000600.1 GCA_002794515.1 Phototrophicales bacterium | reverse complement strand
CCATAATTTGTTCGGGTGCCATGTAATCGATTGTGCCGATTGCCCCCGTACCTGTCAGTTGTGTGCCGGCATAATCCAGATGCGCGATGCCAAAATCCATCAATATCGGTTGCCATGTCTCGTTATCTGCATCTAAACGGAGCATGATATTCGAGGGCTTCACGTCTCGATGCACCAACCCTTGTTGATGAATATAATCGAGGGCGCTCCCAATCTTAGCTGACCACTCGCTCACCGTCTCGTAATCGACATGATGCTCTTTGAGATAATCGCCCAGTTCGATGCCATCGATGAATTCCATCACCAAATAATATGCCCCCGTATCGGTGATACCCGAATCGTATAATTTCACGATGTGCGGATGATCTAAACGCGAGAGCATATCGGCTTCGCGCTCAAAGCGTTTGACCAAATTGGAGTCTTTGGCGAGTTCTTGTGGCAACACCTTGACGGCGACCACTTTGTCATTGCCAAACCCTTTATACACCTCGCCCATGCCACCTTTGCCGATCACACCCAATAATTCATACACACCACAAAATTGCCCAGTGAATGCGCCCGGATTTTTGATTTCGGGCTTCTCGCCAGCGCGTGCCAGCGCTTTTATATCATATCGCAAACCATATAAGCGCTTATCAATAAATTGTTCCACAATTTTGCGGATGGGGTTGAAGAGCAACCCCGCCACACCAACACCAATAACAAGGGCGATATTGGCTTGTTCCTGACCCAATAAGGGGATGATGAATGTCTGACCAATCCAAAAATCGAGGACGATGAACCCGATTGCGATGAGTAACGATAAGCCAAAGACCAAACTGCGCTCGATGACAAAATCGATATCCCATAACCGATAACGCAACGCGGCGAACATCACCGATACTGGCACCATGAACAACACGATGT
>PGTJ01000572.1 GCA_002794515.1 Phototrophicales bacterium | reverse complement strand
GATTTCACGCGCCAATTCCCGTTGGCAACGCGCACAATTACCTGTGTGACGACGTGGCTTAATTTTGCCCGTTTCGCTCACAAAACGGCGCAAACCATCGGCATCTTTATAATCGAAGCACTTGCCATCGGGGCAATAGCTATTACGGCGACGGCGACTTTTGCGATCTCCGCTATCAGCACTGCCTCGCCCACGACGACTACCACCCTCGCCATCATCATCTAATTCTTCTTCTTCAAAATCAATATCACGTTCTTTAGCCACAATCTCACCTCTTCACTATGGCATTATGATCAATAATCAAAAAATCGCTCAGAAAGCGTAATTATCACCATCATCATCGCCATCGCCATAATCAATATCGGCATGATGATTACGAGGGCTATCGAGCAAAATCATCTCATTGGCGACAACTTCGGTACGGAAATGCTTTTTGCCACTTTCGTCTTCCCAACCGCGTGTTTGTAAGCGCCCCTCAACATACACACGACTCCCTTTGTTCAAATGCGCCTTACAAATTTCTGCTAAGTTCGACCAAGCCACGACATTAAACCATTCGGTTTCTTCGCGGCGTTCGCCTTCGGCAGAAGTCCATGTGCGCCGTACCGCCACACTAAAACTGGTGACAGGACGACCACTAGGGGTATATCGCATTTCTGGCTCTCGCCCAACATGACCGATGATGGTCACTTTATTCAAATCGCGTGTCATATTGCTCTCGTCCCAAACACACTCATAAACGATGACTCAATTAGTCGGGGCGGACAATCAGATACCGAAGCACCCCAGTTGCGAGGCGCAAATTACGGTCTAATTCTTCGACCGCATCGGGTTCAATATCGGCATAAAACAGGACATACAAGCCTTCGCGTTGACCGTCGATTTCATAAGCCAGTCTACGCCGTCCCCAATGGTTGGCATCTAACTTATTAATGACACCCTGACCATCAGCTTCAATCCAGTTTTTTACTTGTTCTAAATTGGCTTTTTGCACATCTTCGTTGTTTTCGATACGCAAAACAACCGTTACTTCATATGGTTTTTTCATTGGTAGATATATCCTTC
>PGTJ01000301.1 GCA_002794515.1 Phototrophicales bacterium | reverse complement strand
GTATATTTATAATCAAAAAGCGAATACGGAATTCGCTCTTTTGTTCGTTAACATTGATAAAAAAGAGTTGGGTGTACTCTTGTTTGTCCTCTCTGTTCACCCGAAAAGTTGGGTATACATACAACTTCAAACCAAAAAGCACATCCCAAAACCCAAAACACACTAGTTAATGGTATGTAAAGTATACCACAAGGCGAGAGGAAAAGCGAGGGTCTAATACAAAGCACCAAGTGCAGTCGTGTTAGAGAGAGGGGGTTATAAACCAACAGACTTACCAAATAATCTTACTGAGGTGTGTAATCGCCACAAAAAAGTGGCGGATGGGTTCTCGGTAAGAGGTATAGTAACGGGATTTTGCCATAAACGATGTGCTACACGGGCTATAAAGCAAAATCCCGCCGAAGCGGGAGGGGTGATTTTCACCACCGAACAAACTTTGTGTAAGCAAAGTCTGCTCTACATTCCAAATTTTTTATCAATCACAAGTATACGTCAAACAGGGTCGCGGTGCAAGAAGCACCTTATTGGAGAATGATGAGAGAAATGCCAAAGCAACCAACATTCGGGCAAACCTTACTGGAAAAAGCATATCAGATGGTGTTACGCGGTTGGTCGGTGATTCCGCTTCGTGGGATGAGCGACCCCGCCAAGCCAAAAGCCCCTGCCCTATCTTCGTGGAAAGTGTATCAGACCTACCCACCCCGTTTTAGTGAGTTATGTGATTGGTTTTTGGAACAAGGTTATGGGGCGATTGGTGTGGTGTTGGGTCGTGTTTCGGGCATTGTGGTAATTGACATCGATAAGCCCGAAATTGAAACAGCCTTCAAACTTGCCCTACCTCACCTCGCCAATACATTCACGGTGCGTTCTGGAAATAGAAAGCTACCCCATTATTATTACACATTGCCAAAGGGATTAGATGCCCCTGCCCGCACCGGACAAGGCATTGAGTTCCGTAGTGATGGTCAATATGTGGTCGCGCCTACCATCCAAATCGGTGATGCCGAATGGCGCATCGAAAACGGATTTGCCCCGTATACGCTCACTAAAAGCGATTTAAGTGCCATTTATGCCTTTTTAGGTCTATACACACGTAAGGCTACAGAAAAACCCGAAAAAACACCCTTAAAACGCCAAATAGCCACAACGCCAGTCACGACCAAGCTACCAGTAGAAGAGCATCTCACACCCGATGGTTTACGGCGCTGGTATATCGAGAATGCCCGTATCTATGGGCGGAATAATGCGCTGTTTGCAGGGGGATGTTATGCGCGTGATTTGGGCTGGTCATATTCGCAAATTTCGGGTGTGTTGCTCTCGTTGCATGTCACCCAGCCACCGAATGGCGACCATCCACCCGAAACCACATCTGACCGCATGGACGAGGGACGGCGCACGCTGGATAGCGTATTCAAGCGACCCGCCAATATCCGCAAACGGCGCGAGAAGCCACAAGCGGGTTTGCCCAATGCTGTGCGGGAGCGGCTGATGCAACTGGGGTTGGATAACGCGGCGCGGGTGCTGGATGGTTTGATATTGGCGGGTGTGTGTGTGGGCGACCTGTTCACCGCCAGCGATGCCTATGCCCTACTCGCCCCAATGGGCATTGGGCGGAACACAGTGTATGTTGCATTGGGTAGCCAACTAGAAAATGGTCAGACGGTCTTCCCCGTATCGGTGATGCCAGAGGCGACTATCCCGCTTCCCCCGCACCCCCATCACCCTGGTGCTAACGCTGATAAAGATAAAAACACCCTCCCCACTCAATGCTTGAGTGGGAGGGAGACAAAGGCGGGAAAAAATCGCGGGCGACCTATCAGGCGATTTATCATGCCCAGCAATGCCGCGCTGTGTGAGCGGTTGGCGGTGCGCGATATGGGCAGTGATGCCATTAGTGCCGATGCGCTCCGATCACCATCTGCCTATCGCTTGGCGTTACATCAGTCGCTCATCGCCCGTGCGCCAAATCAGTATGGACGCGCATGGCAAGCGAGCCGTTTGGGGGTGCATATCAAGACCATCCGCCGATACGATAAACGGGCTGGGGTCTCTGCTGTCCCCCAATTTAATAGCCAGCCCGTCACATGGCGTAATTGCGATAAGGTGTGCAAAGATAACATCGAATATGGACTCTTCATCACCGATGAGACGGGCAAGCGACATCCCGCCAAAAAAGGCATGGCGCGCAAATTGTTGGCAGACAAACATCGCCTGACGCTACATCGGCAACAGGCGAATTATTATCACCTGCCACAGACCGAACGGGTTATCGATGAGCCGAGCGTTAAGCCACCGCCACCGACTGATGCGGTGGATAAAGTCGTTGATGCGCCCGATTATCAACACCGATGGTTACAAGCCCTAGAACGTGCCATGAGCCGTGTGAGCATCGACCCCGCCACAGATAACACACCACCCATCCCCACAAGCATCCCGCATAAAAGTGCGTTGGTGCGGGGCATATCCCAACCATATCCCAAAGCCGATAAGGTGAAAATTGGCGATGGATTGAGCCAGTATGTGTTGCCATTGGATAATCCCAAACGGGGTGATAAAAAGCGCCTCCCCAATTATTCATCCAGTGCCGATACCGCCGATTTTGGCGCGGATGAACGGGCGTGTGCCGAGCGTTTATATTGGGGATTACGGCGCATTAATCCCGATAAGAGCATCACCAAAAAGTTGGCGAAGTCGTGGGTTTGCACCTATGGAGTCGAGGCTATCGACCGCCATTTAGAAATTCTTAAACGTAAAACAGATGTGCGAAATCCTGCGGGATACTTACGGACATTGTTACGAATAGATGCCAAGCAACGCGCCCGAAATTAGCCGATTTTTGTTTCGGTACGAAACCCAAAACTCCCCTACCCCACCGCGATTTTGGCGGTGGGGGGGCGGAAAAATGGGGTTTTTTGGGGATATTTTTGGGATATCAGGCGATTAGCACGAGTGGGGTAGGGGATGCTAATCGAGGAATTTTTTGAGCCGCGCCTCTTGTTCATTGAGCCACATTTGCAAATCACGGACGGCTTTGAGCGCCTCCATATTGGTGCGATATTTGCCTTTGCCTGCGTTCTCTACAAGGCGTGTGAGGCGGGCGAAATGGCGCTTACTGCCCGGTTGATCTTTGTCATTTTCAAGGTCCATGGCGTGTTGGATGAGCGCCTCGTCATCCACATTTTCGCCGTGTGTTTGGCGCAGTAGGGCGGTGTTTTCGCGCAGTTGTTCGATGCGCGCTAGGGCGTTTTCTTGTTGCATCTTCGCCATTTCATACAGCCATGCCT
>PGTJ01000425.1 GCA_002794515.1 Phototrophicales bacterium | reverse complement strand
TGTTAAAACATTTACACTAGCCAATAAAGCACGTAGCACTTATGAGAAAATCGCTGAATTTAATCGTAATCGCCAACAGTTATCGAGTGACCCACATCAACTTATCCAACAAATCGCTACGATGCGAAATGAACGCCTTATTTTTGCAAAAAACAACTATGACATAAACCATCTGTTATATCATTGCATCACCCGCAGGAGATCTATCATACAAATTTTTGAGTTTGAATTGCGCCCTATTGATATAAACCGCTTAACTATCCAAACCGCTAAAAACAACACCATTTTATTTGATGACAGCTATTATCACTATAAGTTTAATCTGGCAAAAAGCACAGCGTATATGCAGTTTGATTGCCTTAACCCTCTTTTTGAAATAGAAGTAGCCATATTCCCAGATCCCTTTGCGTTATTAGAAGAATTTTTACGTCAGCAAATTAGCACAGAAGCGATGCTTTACCCAACTGCCTATTTGCCTTTGTATTCATATTCTAAAAAAGATGATAAGAAATATATCCCAGAGCGCAGTGGCTTAAATCAATGGAATGCTGGTGGTCGCTCACGTCAGTTTGATGAGGTTTATATCCCTATTCCAAAAACATTCCGTGACCATGTACCAAACTTCTTTCCACCCAGAGACACACAATTTACACTACATTTGCCTAACGGCAATAAAATGATGGCGAAAGTATGTCAAGACGATGGCAAAGCCCTCATGTCTAATCCCAATCGTGCTTTGGGCAATTGGTTGTTAAGAGATGTTCTCAATCTGCCAGAAGGGGAATTACTGACTTACGATAATTTGCTCAGGCTTGGTATAGATGCGGTCATATTACAAAAAATTGGTGAATTAGAATATACCATTGATTTTGCCCGCATCGGCACATACGAGAAATTTTTACAAGGTGCTTTACCTTAAGCCAACAGGTTGCACCCACGCACATCACCGATTATCATTGTAGCGACGGCTTTGCGCCGTCTTTTTGCAATTCATGAAGGAGACCACAAATGGCAGATACACCTGAACTGAGAGATTTATTACGCCTGAACCGCAACAGTCGCAATTTGGTCGAGGGCGATGACCGCGCCGCCGCCCGTGCGATGCTCAAAGCCATTGGCTTGACCGATGAAGACCTCGCCAAGCCGATTATCGCCGTTGCCAATACATGGACAGAGGTCGGTCCGTGCAATTTTCATCTGCAAATGCTGGCACGCAAGGTGAAAGAGGGCATTAAACGCGCTGGTGGCACACCGCTCGAATTCAACACCATCAGCATCAGCGATGGCATCACCATGGGGACAGAAGGCATGAAAGCCTCGCTCATCAGTCGGGAGATGATTGCCGATAGCATCGAATTAGTGGTGCGTGCCAATTATTTCGATGGGGTCATCGCCCTATCATCATGCGATAAAACCATCCCAGGCACCATCATGGCGCTTCAACGGCTCGATTTGCCCTCGCTGATGTTGTATGGCGGGACGATTTTGCCGGGCAAGTTCAAAGGGGAATATCCGCTCAAAAACAAATATGGCGAGAGCGAATTCGATAAAGATATTAACATCGTTCATGTGTTTGAAGCCATTGGCGCACACGCCGCAGGCAAACTAGATGATGCCGCCTTCAAAGCTATTGAAGATGTCGCCTGTCCCGGACCGGGCGCGTGTGGGGGTCAATTCACCGCCAACACCATGGCGACCATCGCCACCATCATGGGCATCTCGCCGATGGGCATGAATGATGTGCCTGCGGTGTATCCCGAAAAAGAAGATGTGGCGATGCGAGCTGGTGAGATGTTGTTGCGCCTTATCGAACAAGATATTCGCCCCAGCAAAATTATCACGCGCAAGGCGCTAGAAAATGCCATCGCCTCTGCCGCAGCATCGGGCGGTAGCACCAATGCCGTGTTGCATACATTGGCATTCGCCCGCGAGGCGGGTATTCCCTTCACCATCGATGATATTGAAGCCATATCCAATCGCACACCGTTGATCGCCGATATGACCCCCACAGGCACATATAACGCCCTCGATATGTATCAGGCAGGCGGGATGCGTTTGTTGGGACAGCGCATGATACAAGGGGGCTATCTCCATGCCGATAC
>PGTJ01000568.1 GCA_002794515.1 Phototrophicales bacterium | reverse complement strand
CGTTCAATTTCTTGACGTTGACGGGTGACGGTAAGATGGGTATTCACCCGCGCCACCACTTCTTTGGGGCGAAAGGGCTTGGTGATAAAATCCACCGCCCCGACTTCAAATCCTTTGACAATATAAACGGTGTTCGCTAGTGCGGTGATGAAAATCACGGGGATGTCTTTAGTGGCTTCATTTTGCTTCAGGCGCTGGCAAACCTGAAACCCATCAATACCGGGCATCATCACATCTAACAAAATAATATCGGGTTTATATTCCATCACCTTAACAAGGGCTTCTTCGCCATCTCTGGCGACCAAAACCTCGTATCCTTCTCGATTAAGAACACGAAGCATCATATCGACATTTTCATAAACATCATCCACCATCAAAACTTTGCCCAACGGCTTGATATCTGCCATGATTAAGCCACCTTTGGTTGTCTTATCCCATGTTACAATCTATTTCTATCTATAGTGTATCCATGCTTTGCGGAATTGCCAAACCGATTCGACCACGTTCTGGCTCAATGCTCACAATTTCGACTTTTATAATATCACCGACTTGCCAATCGCCCCGTTCACCCCACTGACTACGATGCAATAAGCCATCTTGCTTGACCCCAATATCAATAAACACGCCAAAATCCACCACATTCCGCACTGTACCATTGAGGGTCATGCCCACTTGCAAATCGGACATCGACAACACGTCATTGCGTAGAATAGGCATGGGCAAATCGGCGCGTGGGTCGCGCCCTGGTCGTACCAATTGTTCTAAAATATCGCTCAAAGTTGGCACACCCGCGTCTAGCTCTTTCGCCAATTCGGTTAATGAGATGGTATTTCGCAATTGGGCAATAGCACTCTCACGGTCTTTTAGGGGTGATTTGGGTGTGAGTTTGGCTTTTTTCAGCACCGCTTGGGCGATTTTATAACTTTCGGGATGAATGGCGCTGGCATCTAACGGATTGTCGCTCTCGCGGATACGCAAAAAGCCAGCCGATTGTTCAAATGCCTTTGCGCCTAATCCCGATACTTTCTTTAGCGCCATGCGGTTGGGGAATTTGCCATTGGCATCTCGATATGCCACGATAT
>PGTJ01000686.1 GCA_002794515.1 Phototrophicales bacterium | reverse complement strand
ATATCTACATGACCCAAATCGGCGGTGTGAATAACGAAAATATCACCATCCAGATTTATAAAGATGGGCGGGTGACGATCAACGACCGCACAGGCGTGATTTCGCAGGAAAATATCGAGGAACTCATCCGTCATATCGATGCCCTGAATTTTTTTGGTCTGCAAGGGACATTTATAGGACCCGCGCCACGCCCGAATGAATACGTGTATCAAATTTTCATCAAACGGGGTGGTCAAGAACGCTTGCTGAATGCCCAAGATGGGTATATGCCGATTGAATTTGCTTCGTTTTTGGGAGATGTGCGTGCCGTAGCCGAGAGTTTATCGCCTCTGCCCGCCACATCGACACCCACACCGTGATTTATAAATTGAAAATATCGCTAATGGGGAGGGTGAAATTGGGCAATACATCCTCCCCCGAAAGGCTATTCCCTTTTTTGAAGGCGCGTTTATTCAAACTGCCATCGGGCATCATGCGCCATACATCCACTATTTTATCGTCTGGATGCACAATCCATACAATTTTTGTGCCATAGTGTAAGTAAGATTCAATTTTGAATGATATCTCTTTAAATATGT
>PGTJ01000551.1 GCA_002794515.1 Phototrophicales bacterium | reverse complement strand
CTATCTACTTGGCGTTGGATGGCTTCGAGCCGTGCTTTGATGCTCCGCAAATTATCTAATGTGCCAGTGGACAAATTGATCCCTTTTTGGCGCAACAATTCGCGTTGACTGCGTAATAATTCAAATAAGTCGTTCACCCGTTTGATTAGGGCGCTCAGAGAGAGAGAACTGCTATTTTGAGATGGATTTTCAGACGACATTAGGCTGTGAATACCTCATAAATACGGGCAAGTTGTTGCCTGCCTTTAACTTGGATGGCATTGCGTTCTTCAAAGCGGATATCTTGGGCGAATGAACGCGAATACTGTTGAATATGATTATAGGTGTTCTCGCCAATCAAGATTTGCCCTGATTGGCTATTTTCTTCGATCCGTTTAGCAAGGTTGATGGTATCACCAATGGCGGTGAATTCACGACGATTAAAACTGCCGACATTGCCCAATGTCGCCACACCCGTATTGATGCCAATACGATAATAATGGGGGTGTGGATAGATGCCTGCTTCGGCATAAAAGGCTTGAAATGCCTCGCGGATGCCCAATGCCGTCTTCACAGCGAGGATAGCATGATCATGAGACATGGGGTTGAGTTGTGTATTAAAAAGCGCCATGATAATTGTCCCCATATATTTATCGATAATGCCTTCATATTGATGAATGACGCTGGTAGCGCAAGAGAGATACGCATTGACTTGTTCCACAACTTGTTGCGGGCGCGCAGGCGAAAAACTGGCGATATCGCGCACATCCACATACATACACGTCACTTCACGGCTCTCGCCACCCAGTGCCAATTGCGAGATCGTCCCAATATTCTCGACCATTTTTGGGGGCAAGTAGCGTTTGGTCAGGTTGATCATCTCATCACGCGCACGACTATCTGTTAAATCATCCAACACCAGCGCCACCCCACCCGCCATATCACGGATACTTTTGAGGGGATTGAGGCGGATATTGAACAACCGCTTGCCACGCGCTTTGATTTCAAATTCGCTCTCTAGTGATTGCACATTGCCCGTGTTCAAGGCATTGGTCATATAATTTTCGAGATCATTACCAACGGGCAGTACATGATGCAGGGGCTTGCCAATCGATGCCTCGCGGTCTACATCCAGTAACTCACCAGCCGATGAATTCATCAACATAATTTGTGCATGACTATTGGTGGTGATCACCCCGCTAT
>PGTJ01000031.1 GCA_002794515.1 Phototrophicales bacterium | reverse complement strand
GGGCATGGTCGAATTGGGTGAATTGCATTACACCGAAAATTATAAATTGGGGCAATTGCTCACCCAGTACGCAACGGATGTGATTTTAGTTGGCAAGGAACAAACACAACCGATTTTTGACGGGCTAAAAGCCTCTGGCTTCTCTGATGACCACTTATCGGTGGTCGATGAATTGCGCGAGGCGATTAGCTGGTATCAGGCAAATCTGACATCGGGCGATACCGTGTTATTTCTGAACGATTTGCCCGATACATATTGATGATATTCATTGTGGTGGATTATCTTCTTTGCGAATATCCACCACTTTTCCGCCCGTCAGCTTGATTAAATCGAGTCGAGATATGGGAAAAATGGCGTTATGCGCCCCTGCGGCGGCATACAATTGGTCAAATCGCTCTAACGACTGGTCGATATAAACAGGTATATCGCTGGTGCGGATGCCCACAGGTGGCACGCCACCAGGGGCATATCCATAAATGGCGATGCACTGTTCGGCAGAGGCAGTTTTCACTTTTTTGCGCGATACATCGAACAGGGTGGCGACTTTTTTATCATCCACCCGACCATCGCCACTGGCTAAAATCAGGATGGGTTTTTCATCGACCAAAAATGCTAAACTCTTGACAATTTGCCCCAATAAACACCCAATGGCATCGGCGGCTTGTTGGGAGGTGGCGGTGGAATCGTCAAAAAAGCGGATGCGGATGGTGGTATCAAATGCGTCTAGGGCGCGTTGCACATCATCAGGTGTTAATGGGGTCATCACATTGCCATCCCGCCATCGACATTCAACACATGCCCTGTGATGTAACTCGCCTCATCCGATGCCAAAAATGCCACGGCATGGGCGACATCCTGCGCTTCGCCCCATCGTCCAAGTGGGATGAAGGTGTTCAATTGGGTGGTGAGTTCTTCGGGCAAATTTTTGGTCAGGTCAGTCAAGACGAATCCGGGTGCAACCGCATTCACAGTGATTCCCCTGCTGGCGACTTCGCGGGCGAGGGCTTTGGTGAAGCCGATAATCCCTGCTTTGCTGGCGCTATAATTGGTCTGACCCGCTTGTCCCATAATTCCGCTCACGCTGGTGATATTGATGATGCGCCCATAGCGTTTGCTCATCATCGAGCGCACGGCGGCTTTGGCACATAACCATGTACTGCGTAAATTGGTGTTGATGACGGCATCAAAATCTTCGGGCTTCATCATCATGATGACATTATCGCGGGTGATGCCCGCATTATTGACCAGAATATCGATTTTGCCGTGTGCGGTGGTGGTCTCTTTAATCAATTGTTGTGCTTGTGCCTCATCACTCACATCAGCTTGGATGTGGTTGGCACGCCCACCATTGGCGATGATTTCATCCACAACGGCTTGGGCGGCATCGGCATGGCTATGGTAATTAACGACCACATGCGCCCCACGTTTAGCCAATTCGAGGGCGATAGCCCGACCAATCCCTCTGCTACCCCCCGTGACAACAGCAATTTTATCGGCAAGTTGTGACATCATTGCTCCTTTGTATCGATTAAAAATAATCGCTCCATTATACCTAATTCTTGGTTCACCTGCCCACCCAACCGATGAAGCGGGTTTGACCACGCAAATCGGTGGTGAGGGATTGCACCTCGAAGCCGTCTCGTGTGCCACTATAGACATCTGCCCGTCCATCCAGCGATGTGGATGTGGTGCGTATCCCCAAAAAGGCGATGCGCGAGCCATCTGGCGAATATAATGGGTCGCATACAGCACGCGGATTGCCCCCAGATGCCACGATGGTGAAATTGGTCGTCTCTAATACCCGCACACCATATGGACATTGACCGCCTTTCCCGCCGATGACCAATCGCGCTCCATCGGGCGACCACGATGCACTCAGACCAAAGCGGGCGAATACTAAATTATCCAGCGTGGCAATCCGTTCCCCATTGCGATTCATGATGATGGTCTCGTTGGTTGTGCTTGCATGTTGAAAAATCACCCGTTGCCCATCGGGCGACCAGCGTTCATTCAAGTTCAGTTGATTATCACCTCCATCGCGTAACCGAATTTCGCGCCCACGCTTATCGCTCATATCGGCAATCCACAAGGCGCGTGTCGGATTAAGCAGATTAAAACTATCGCCACTGGCAAAAGCCAGTGCCTGATTATTCACCCAATACGGTGGCTCAGAGACATAAGCATCGCTCAGTTGGGTGATGGTGTTGGTGGCAAATTCTAATACATAAACCTGACCACCAGTCGGGATAGAGTTGATATCTGGATTGCAGGCATTCGGTTCAGATGGGATCCATGTGGGGCAGGTGGCGCGATCAGATACAAAGGCGAGATGCCGTCCATCGGGCGACCACGCGGGATAAAAATTGAATGCCCCGTCATTGACCAGCGCCGCCCATGTCGATTGTTGTATATCGAAGATGAAGATGCCCAAATTATAGCCTGTCTCTAGCGTCACGGCTAAAAATCGCCCATCGGGCGACCAGACTGGCAGGCTGATGATGCCCCGTTGGGCGAGGCTAGGCATGGTGGCGATGCGCCCACTTAAGCCGATCGCCACATCTAGGATATATAATCCTGTTGTGCCACGTTGGGGGTCATTCAGAAAATAGGCGATAGCATTGCCTGTTGGCGAGATGAAAAACTGCTCCACTTGCGTTGTTTCATATTCAAAAATGGGGATACGCGCCGCGGGATTGGTGGCAGAAGCAAAAAATAAGGTGGCACGGGTGATCGGCGCTTCGGCGGTGGCTAAATTGGTGATGTTTTGGGCATCATTGGTGTTGATGAAGGCGATATAAGGATTACCCGCCACATAACCGCGTGGCACATCCACCGATGCCCAATTATCGAAGCGGATGCTCGGCACAGGAAATGGCGTGTTCATCGGTGTTGGGGTGATCGTGGGTGTGGCGGTGGGCATATCCGTAGCGGTTTCGGTGGGGGTGATTGTCGCCGTTGGTGTTGGTGTCGGTGTGTCGGTAATCGTTGGGGTAGGGGTGATCGTCACCGTTGGGGTGATGGTTGGCATCTCGGTTGGGGTATTTGTCGGCACGATTGCCACATCGGGTGTCGGTGCATTTGGGCTACATGCCACGCACATCACAATTAAAATTAAGATTGTACTGCGTTGGAACATCACATCATTCCTATGGATAAGAATAAGACAATGTGACGGCTATGATAACACATTTATGCACATCGTTTTAGACGTTTGCCCTATGGTGTGATTGTCGGTGCAATCACCGTGATGGTCAGGCTATATAACACCTGTGAACCATTCTCGAAGGTGACAATCAGGTTATAATCGCGGGTTTGTGTCGGGCATATCACTTGTTCAGAATTGTGCATGACGGGGACATCATCCAAATAGACCAATCGCGCCCCCTGTACACTCCAAAATAGGCGGGTGCAATCGCCAAAGACGACTGTTTTGCTATCGGCATTGAGGATGACGGCGACTTGTGGGGTGACGAGGCTATCGCCATCAGTCGGCACACGCAATTGCTGACCCGAAAAAATCCGATTGGGGTCTTGGATACAATTGCCAACTTGTAATTCTGCCATCGTCAGACCGTATCGGCTGGCGATGCGTGTGAGCGTATCACCACCGCGCACGGTATACGTGTATTGCCAATCTTCATTGGGGATGCACTCATCCACAAAACTGGTGGATTCAGGATTGGGTGTCCGATTTGGGCGTGCTGTGGGGATAGGTGTGATTGTTGGCGGTTCTGTGAGTTGTTGCATCCCGTCTATGACCGATACGGTGACATCCAACGGCACATCGGGAATGGCGAGGACGGTATTTTGTTGGCTGATGCTCATGGTAAGTTGTTGACCCGCCCGCAGGTTGCGCGTGCCGATGGGTGTGCCGATGACGCTCTCCCCTTCTATCACGGCAACGGTCATCAGTGCGCCATTGCGTTGCCAATAAACGGTTGAATTGAAGGTTAAATTAATCGGATTATTCTCTGATGTGCGGATGGTCACAGGCTCACGCGATTTGATTTGCATCAGCACGGCGTTGTCGGGCAAATCGATACAAGTGATGTGTGGGGCAGTGGCATTAATTTGGGTGCATCGTAATGAGCCAATCGTCACCTCGCTGACCGCTTGAGGTGTACATGCCACCACGCTGAGCGCAATCCATAAACACACTGCCCATAATTTCATGCTCACATCCTCGCTATGGTTGTGCCATCAATTCTATAGTTTGGTTGGTGATTGCCACCCGCGAAAAACCATTACCACCCATATCACCGATCAGACTGCTTAAACTTTGGATGATGATGGCAACAAACTCATCACGAATTGCCTGTTCATATGCCATGCTCATCGGTGATACACCATTAATACTCGTGATTTTATCGACTGTGATTTGCATCAGTCCATTACCATCGGCGATAGAGATCTTCACCAAGCCAATCTCGCCCGACTCCGTGCTGATGACGGCGACCATGCCACAATTCACCAAATCGATAAAGGCATTTTGTATCGTCCATTCGGCGGGGCGGTTATTCACATGGGTTTGGATGTGATGTTGTAATTCTTGTTCGGTGAATGTTTGCCCACCAAATCCGGCTAATGAACAAATATATTGTACCCGATAAATGGCGTTGGCGTAATCATCAGAGATGAGCATCGCACCATCGGGCATCACCTGAACATCGACTGGTCTACCCCAGACACTCTCGCCCGGTTGCAACCAGCCATCAGCAAAAACTTCATAACTGATTGCTTGTGATAGGGCGTTTAGGCGCACAAGGCTAATCCGATAGCCAATTTTGCTACTCCGATTCCAACTGCCGTGTTCGGCGATGAACACCTGATTCACATAATCGCTTGGGAAGCGATTTCCGGTATAAAAGCGCATTCCCAATGGCGCGACATGTGCGGGCATCAATTGTGCGGGTTGGGCAAATTGATTACAGGCAAATAAATGACCAAATTCAGGGTCGCTGACGAATCCCGAATGGCAATACGGAAAGCCGAAATTTTGCCCCATGCTCGTGACGCGATTCAGTGTTTCAGGTGGCAATTCATCACCCAAGCCATCCCGCCCGTTGTTGGTGAACCACAACTCTCCTGTGATCGGATGCCAATCGTAACCAACAGCATTCCGTGCGCCACGCACATATACCTCGATATTCGTCCCATTGGGATTCATCCGCACAATGGTAGCCGAATATGCCCCTGCGCTCTCTTCGCATACATTGCACGGCGCGCCGACTTTGATATATAGCTTGCCATCGGGTCCGAAACGGATGGTACGTGCGCCATGCGAGGCGGGGACGGTATTATTAACGGTCACAGGGGCGGGTGGATTATTCAAATTGGCTTCGATGTTATCATAACGCAACACCACACCATCAGCCCCGACATATAACGACCCGTCTTTGAATGCCACCCCACTGGCGACATTGGCGGTGGTCACAATGGGGATAATTTGTGTGGCATAATTTTGGCTGGTGGCATTGGGTATGGCATACACCGTATTGGTGCGCGTGCCGATGAATAATGTGCCACTCGGTGAGAGCGCCATCATTCGTGCTTGGGGGATATTTTGGGCATACGTGCTGATTTTGAAGCCGTGTGGTAGATTAATCAGATGGGTCGGCAGTGCCTGTTCTAATGGGGCGCTTTGACCTATTTGCGGATGAACACTCAATACGATGATGATGATACATATGCTGATAAACCGAGATATAAATCGCATAAAACACCTCGACCATTCCATTAATGATGTCATCATCTTCGCATAATTTACAGATGGCTGGCAATAGCCCAAAGGTGGCTATTCATCGGTGAGCAATTTCTTTTTGAGGATATAATAAGACCCGCGCTTTGTGCCGAATTTTTGCAAAATATCTTTATGGACTAAATCGGCTAAATCGCGCCGAATCGTCTCTGGATGCACATCAGGGAACATTTGCTGCAGCTCGCTATTGGTGATACGGGTGTGTTCACCATCCATCAGGTAATCCAGCGCCTTTTCTTGGCGCAAATTGATGTCTTCGATGAGCGCCGCCAATGATGGACGGGGTGGGGTGAGGGTTTGGTTATATAGCATCACCCGAAAGCCACCATCGCGTTCTTGAAAATCGGGATGACGCAGATTATGTAGGGTCATCAGCTCCAAAATGCGGTCGATGCCATATCCTAAACGCTCGATATATCCCATATCAGCCAAGACTTGCACGATAATCGGATTCCGCGAAAACCGTTCATCTTTGATATTATCGACTGTGACGGGACCGGGCAATTTGCCAGGGCTAAAGACCTCCATATGGTCTTTGAACAAAAACAGGCGGATGTTATCACCTTGTATGCTATAGTCACGATGGGCGACCGCATTCACCACCAATTCGCGGGCGGCTTCGAGTGGATATTCAAATTGTTCATTGCGTGCCATCCGATCGCGCAGTTGAACCCCTTTGCGGAGGTGGTCGATGAGGAAGGTCTCAGCACGACGGATTTGTTCGGGCAATGTGCCTGTGATGTCTTCGCGGTTGAATGTGTCGCTCATCACTTCTCCCGCAAAGCGTACAGCAGTTATATCGGCATTACGGACGAATGTTTGGGGTGATTTTCCGAATAGCAACATGCCCGCATTGGTCGGATAAAGCAGATTATCGCGTCGTGCCAAGCATCCCCGCCGAAGCAGGAGCATTTTGGCATCGTGTTGTTCTGCCCATTGCAGTTTATCGATATAACGGTCTACCAATTCCCAATCGAGGTCGTTGAGGGTGGCATCTTTGGCAATTTCCATTTCAAAACTCATCTCGCCACGCTCGATTAACAATCGACGCAATTCGATAGGCTTGAGTGGCACGATCTGCACATCCTCGCGGCGCACATAACGCCCCTCATACATATAGATATGTGGCATACCCGCAGGCACTTCGATCATCACCACTTGCACGCCATCTATCTTGATGGGTTGTGGAAGTGGGGTGATGAGGGGGGGGTCGAGGCTGAGGGCGGCATGTAGCAGATGGTCTATACTATCTGCTACATCTGCCACACCGCGTATTTCTTCATTCACAATGCCCAGTATGACAATCCCGCCCCGACTATTCGCCATGCCCGCTAAATGCAGGGCTAATGTCGAAATCGGACAGCCATCCTCAAACCATGCCCATTTCGCATCTTGTCCATGTTCGAGTTGTGCCAAGATGTCTAGTTGGCTAATAGGATGTGATGCGGGTAAGGTCGCCATAGATCACCGCCGATTGTGGTTATGCCTTGTCATCATCTTCTTCGGTTGTTTCTTCACGATATTTATCGCGTTCGCGCCCATCGGGTGGTGGGGGCAACAACACCAATTCTAACACTTGGGCGATATTGCTGACAAAGTAAATGGTCATCTCGCGCAGGGCTTTATCGGGAATATCCATCAAGTCTTTGCGATTTTGTTCGGGCAAGATGATATTGGGGATGCGTGCGCGATGCGCCGCCAACACCTTTTCTTTAATTCCGCCCACGGGCAAAACGCGCCCGCGCAGGGTGATCTCGCCTGTCATGGCGAAATTCGCCCGCACTTTGCACTCGGTGAATGCCGATATAATTGCCGTGGCGATGCTGATGCCCGCCGACGGTCCATCTTTGGGTGTTGCTCCTTCGGGGATATGCAGATGCACATCGTAATTTTCAAAATCTTCACTCGGTATATCCCACTGGCGAGCATTCGAGCGCAAGTAACTCAGGGCGGCTTGTGCCGATTCTTGCATGACATCGCCCAATTGCCCCGTCATTGATAGTGTGCCTTTGCCTGGGAAGAGCGCCACTTCAATGGTCAGCACATCCCCGCCATACGGTGTCCATGCCAAGCCTGTGACGATGCCCACACCATCGACATCGTTGGCACGCGATTCCAGATGATGAGGCGGTCCTAAATAGTCTGCCACATGTTTATGCGTTAATCGGCGCGGATATGGTCGCCCTTCGGCGATGAGGCGTGCTGTTTTTCTGCAAATTGTGCCAATTTCGCGGTTCAAATTGCGGACACCTGCCTCGTACGTATATTCGCGGATGATGGTCTGTAATGTCGGTATGGGGAATATCAGACCATTTTCCTTTAGTCCATGTGCTTCGAGTTGTTTGGGGATGAGGAATTTTTTGGCGATTGCCAATTTATCTTCTTCGGTATATCCCGGAAATTCGACAATTTCGAGGCGGTCTAATAATGCAGGTTCAAGCGGATCGAGGTCATTGGCAGTGGTGATGAAGAACACCTGCGACAAATCGTAATCGACATCCAGATAGTGGTCGCTGAATTGTTTATTTTGTTCGGGGTCTAAGACCTCTAATAATGCCGCACTGGGATCTCCGCGATAATCTGCACCCAGTTTATCAATTTCATCCAGCATGAAGACGGGGTTAACCGTCCCTGCACGGCGCATGGTTTGGATAATGCGCCCAGGCATTGCCCCGATATACGTGCGTCGATGCCCACGAATTTCTGCTTCATCATGCACACCGCCCAAACTCACGCGCACAAATTCGCGTCCGAGTGCGCTGGCGATACTTTTGCCCAGCGATGTTTTGCCCACCCCTGGCGGACCGACAAAACATAGAATAGGGGTTTTCATCTTTTCTGCCGCCAATTTTCGCACAGCGATATGCTCTAAAATGCGATCTTTGACTTTGGGCAACCCATAATGTTCGGCTTCTAAAATGGCTTGAGCGCGTTTGAGGTCTAAATTGTCGGGTGTGGCTTTGCGCCAAGGCAATTCGATAAGCCATTCGATATAAGTGCGGATGATGCCGACTTCGGGTGCCATTGGCGGAATCGTCTGTAGCCGACCAAACTCTTTCATTGCCTTTTCGTGGATGGGCGATGGTAACTGTGCCATGAGGATTTGACGGCGTAATTCTTCAAATTCTTGCTGAAAATAATCTTCTTCGCCCAATTCACCTTGTATCACGCGCATTTGCTCGCGCAGATAATTCTCGCGTTGGGTGCGCGTCATTTCTTGTTGAACTTGCCCCTCGATTTCCTCTTTGATATTCAACATACGCAGTTCATGTGTCAATAGACCAATCACAAAACGCATTCGATCTTCGAGGTTGGTCAATTCGAGGGCATGTTGACGATTTTCAAAAGTAGTGTTGATAATGGTGACGGCGAAATCGGTTAACCAACTGGGGTCGTTCATCTCGGTGGTATAATTCAGCACCTCATCGCTGATGTTATCCATCGCTTCTACGACCCGCTCAAATAGGCTGAACAAGGTCTCTTCGAGCGCGCTGGCACGGTCGACATCGCCTATGGTCTCTTGAATAATTTGGGCTTTGCCAGATAGCGCCTCGGTCGTATTGGTGGTATACCCGATAAATTGCACACGTCGCCTACCTTCGACCAATACCGAGAAGGTATCGGACGACATCGGGACAATTTGTGTGATCGCCACCTCTGTCCCGATTGGGTGAATATCGCTCGATTCAGAAGTCTCTCCATCATTATTTCCTGCCAAGAGGATGATGGTATGTTTATTGTAAATTGCCTCTTTACATATTTGTAATGCCCGTTCTCCACTATTCATGACGGGCATAATCATCTTCGGAAAGACCACTTGGTCTTTGATAATCATGATAGGGCGCTCAATGATGCCATCTTCAGAGGCAATCGCATTGGCTATTTGCGAAAAATCAATCTCGTTCTGCAAGCTCAAATCTGCTAATCTCACTATTCTATCAATTTAGGTGTGGATAGATTAGTGTACAACAGATCAAATCAGACTGCAAAAGCAGAGCCAACATTGACAACAAGACGCTTTAATTGCATAGTAATGGGCATTGTGTTGGTTGAACAGGGATAAGGTACTGTTTGTGAGCGCAAAACGAAAATTAACTGTTGCTGTGGTCTTTGGTGGTCGTAGTGTCGAACATGATGTATCTGTGGTCACAGGGCATCAGATTATGAAAGCCTTCGACCCCAATCATTACGAGATTATCCCCATTTATATCACCCGCGAGGGCAAATGGTACACGGGCGACCCTCTGATGAAACTCGATAATTTTCAGAATGAAGTTATCAGCCATAAGGGTGTGGAACAGGTGATTTTATCGCCAACGGTGCAACATCATGGCTTGATTATCAACCCCGTTGTTGGACGGTTGCAGAAGAATGAACTCAAACGCATCGATGTGCTGTTCCCTGCTATTCATGGATCTCATGGTGAAGATGGCACTCTACAGGGCTTATGCGAGATGGCGGATGTCCCCTATGTTGGGTGTGCGGTATTGGCATCGGCGGTGGCGAACGATAAGGTTATCACCAAAGCCGTTTTGGATTATCATCGTATCCCTGTCGTAGATGGCGTGTTGATTCATCGAGATGATTGGATGCACAATCGTGAAAAAGTCTTAGAGAATATCACCGAGACGCTTGAATTGCCTGTATTTGTCAAACCTGCCACATTGGGTTCTAGCATTGGTGTCACTCGCGCCGATACCCGCGAATCGTTGGCAGTCTCATTAGATATTGCCACCAATTTCGACCGTCGCGTATTGGTCGAAAAAGCCATCATCGGCGGTGTCGAGATTAATTGTGCGGTGATGGGTTATGGTGACGATATGCAGGCATCGGTCTTGGAGCAACCTGTCTCATGGGAGACATTTTTGACCTATGAAGAAAAATACATGCGCGGTGGTGGTGGCATGAAAGGCGCAGAGCGGATTATCCCCGCGCCGATTAGCGAGGCGCTGACCGCCAAAATCCAACAATATGCCATATCCGCCTTTCGCGCTATCGATGGTCGAGGTATTGCTCGCATTGACTTTTTAGCCTATCCCGATGATGAGGTGGTGTATCTGAACGAAATTAACACCATGCCTGGGTCGTTGGCATTTTATCTGTGGCGCGAGAGCGGTTTGTCGGCGGGGCAGGTGGTCGAAAAATTGGTCAAATTGGCGCAAGATGCCTATGCCGATAAACGCAAAAATACTTATGATTATCAAACAAACCTGATACAACTCACGGCATCGCGTGGATTAAAAGGTGTAAAAGGGACAAAAACAAATATCACATCTTCAAATTAATTCGCCAAGAATCGGCATATTGATTACAATTGAAGATGTTCTCATTTGGCTGATACAGGCGTGGAGCGATTGGTATGAAGTTACACCGCACCATTTTAATGATGATTATCTGTGTTTTGGCGGTTTTGGTGGCATGTACACCCACCGAAACCCTACCATCAACCCCACTACGTGGTGCGGTTGTTCCGACTCGTGTCACCGAGACGGCGACACCCACTGCCACCCCAACGCATACATCAACCCCGACCAACACCCCAACCCATACGCCGACCTCAACGGCGACAACCACACCAACTATCACGCCCACAGCGACACCAACCCATACATCAACACCCACCGACACACCTGCACCAACTGATACACCCGTGCCAGCGAGTGCGACACCCACCTTGCGTCCTACCAATACCCCAACCGATACACCGCCTCCGACTGAGACGGCGGTTGTTACACCCGTTGTTATTCCAGAGGTGGCGCTGAGTTATGGTGATGTGACAACAGGAACAATCACCAACGAGGTTTATGAATATCGCTATACATTTGAGGCGCAAAAGGGTGATGTTATCACCATTTCGATGGTTGCCCTCCAGCGTGTGCAGGGGTTAGATGGTTATCTGACATTGCTCGCACCCAATGGCGCCCAATTGCTAGTGAATGATGATTTTAATTCGCTACAAGGTTATGATCCCGCCATTGCCAATTATGAAATTCCTGCCGATGGTGTTTATACCATCATTGCATCCCGTTTTAATGGTGTTGCTGGCACAACCTTTGGCGATTTTGAACTCACCCTTACTCGTAACGAGGCAACGGTTATCACACCAGAACCCACAGAAGACCCCACCTTTACAGCCATACCGCTTGCTTATGGCGACCGCGCCGAAGGCGATATTACCAATGACACATTCTTTGTTGCCTATCAATTTGTGGGGCAAGCAGGGGATGTGATTGGCATTCAGATAAATGCCTTAACAGACACATTAGACCCACAAGTCGTCTTATTCGCCCCCAATGGTACAGAACTCGCCATGAATGATGACGACCCACTCGGTAATGGCTTTAATGCCTATCTACGTGATTTCATCCTTCCAGAGGCGGGGGTTTATACCATCTGGGCAACGCGGTTTAATCGTCAGGTTGGCACGAGTGTTGGACGGTATGAATTACTGCTCCAACGTGGCGGTGGTGCGCGCGTTGATACACCCATTATCAATAGTGGTTCACTTGCCATCGATGAAGTCATCATTGGCGAAATCACCAATCAGGATTTTGCCCGTTTTTATACCTTTACAGGCACACAAGGCGATATTGTTACCATCACCATGCGTGCCAATATTGGCGATTTAGATCCGTATCTCATCCTCATCGACCCCGATGGTCGACAAATTTTCCGCAATGATGATGCAGGAGGCGATTTAGGCTTTAATTCGATACTCGATAAAGTGACTTTGCCTAAAACTGGCGATTACACTATCGTAGCGACTCGCTTCCAAGTGGCATTGGGATTTACACAAGGCACATTCCAATTGAGCGTCACCGCCGATACCGGCACGTCACAGTCGGCGATACCAATTGCCGATATTGCCTATGGCGATGAGAAAATAGCGACTATGTATGGTGGTAATTATCAGTATTATCGCTTTAGTGCCAATGCGGGCGATGTGATTACCATCACCCACACCAACCGCAGTGGAACATTAGACCCGTTCCTCGCTTTAGAAGATAACTTTGGTGTCGAGTTGACTCGCAATTATGACGATTTGTTCGATCCCAACGAACAATTCGATAATGCCGCTATCCGCGATTTTATCATCCCCAAAACGGGTGATTATGTGATTGTGGCGGGGTATGTTGGCGAAGTATCTGGCGAATATACCCTCTCCCTGAGCCTTAATACCACCACCAATGTTATTCCACAATATGCCCCGTTAGATTGGGATAGATCATCAACATTTTTGGATGGTCAGTCAGTAAAATTATTGTTTGGTGCTGGTGATTGGGTGTTTGAGCAAATCGAACAACGTTTTGCTAGTGTGATCACATTCCGCTTACCCCAAAATGATGGTCGCCCACTGGCGAATGCCACCCTCACATTACAAGCCTGCTACTTGACGAATAACAGTGTCTTCAATTTATTTGGTGAATTGCAAATTTCTGGATTGGCTTATTATGCCTCTGATGTGGATGTTCCTGTATCATTCATGCCCAATCCACGCCCATCGGCGACCATGTCCACCTGTCAAAATGTGGACGTGACCGATTTTGTGCGCGAAGCCTATAATGCACAGGCAACTTATGTCCAGTTCCAATTGAATTTTGCTAGCAATAACATTAATCGTAATGCGGCGATTGATGCGGTGATTTTTGTAGATCCGCGCCTTGAGTTATATTTTGAGGATTAATCTCTCGATTGTAAGGACGGCATATACAACCATGCCGTCCGTATCATCTGTGGATATTCATCGGCGTGTGGCGTTGGTCTTTGGCACAAACCGATAGCCAACACCATATTCGTTATGAATATATGTCGGGTTTTTATAATCGGGTTCAACCTTACGACGTAAATGAGATACATAAATACGCGGATAGTGGTGTTCACTTTTGTATTCTGGTCCCCAAACTTGTTCTAAAATTTGCTGAAAGCTCAATACTTCGCCACTATTTTGGATGAACAACACCAACAAATTGAATTCGGTTGGTGTGAGCCGACACTCTTTATTATTGATATGAACACGGCGTGTATTGAGGTCTACCGAGAGATAATCGTCTTTATAGGTGATGAGCGGTTTGCCATCGGTATTATCCAGATTGGCACGCCTGAGCAGGGCTTTGATGCGGGCGGCGAGTTCAATATCGCCGAGCGGTTTTATCATGTATTCATCCGCGCCAATATCCAGCCCCGCGGCGACTTCTTCTTCGGTGATAGCGTGGGCGCTCATCATCAAAATGGGGACATTCGACTCTTCTCGAATGCGTTGACACACCTCTAATCCGCTCATGAAGGGTAGGGCGACATCCAACATGACCAAATCGGGCTTCATCGTCTCGTATAATTTTAATCCTGTCGGACCATCTGCCGCCACTTTGACCTTATAGCCAGCATGTTCCAAATTGATTTGTAGTATCCGCGCCATGCTTTGATTATCTTCTACAATCAGGATTTTTGCGCTCATATGACCACTCTTTCAATAAACATGATATATTCTAGTTTACCACTTTTGTATGATACTGTCATATATCCCTGTTTTATTCACTTATGCCTTATGTTATACTTTTTTCATCGAACCCAATGAATAAGTGAGAGTATATGACCATTTCGCCTTTTACACAACGGATGTTAGATGCCTTGCCCGTGATGATGACGGGGAGTATTGTTCTGCTGAGCCTTGTGGCATTATTTTATGCACCATTCGCCCTCAGCCTTGTCACATTGATATGGGTGTGGTATCTGGTTGCACGTTTCAGCTTCGCATTATATTCGCATTTGCGAGGATTGCGGCGTATCCAAGAGGCGACTGAACAAAATTGGCGCGATTTATACGACCAATTTCGTGCCTCACATCCCGATAGCATAGTTTGGGAACAAGTGCATCATATCATCCTCATGCCCAGCTATGGCGAGCCGATAGCGGTATTACGTCAATCGTTATCCCAACTCAGCACGTCAGATGAAGCCTCTGCCATGACGGTTGTTTTGGCGATGGAAGCCAGAGAAGCGGATGCGTTTAACAAGGCATCACAACTGCGCGATGAATTTGCCCCTCATTTTGAACGCATCCTCAT
>PGTJ01000349.1 GCA_002794515.1 Phototrophicales bacterium | reverse complement strand
TGGTGGACGCACGGCTTTGATTTATCGTGTTTATGGTTTGCGCGTGGGATGGATGAACACACCGACCCACATCTGAATATCGGCTTTTCGCCAGGGACACCCGATGTTGGTGAGCCATATTTATATGTGTATGTGTATCCATCGCTATCGGTCTTGGAGCAATATTTACCTGAAGGCATGACATGGACAACCCACTGGAGCGCACCAGGGGCATATTTGCGTTATTCACAAATCATCACATCAGCAGATCCTGCCGAGCGGGTGATGAGTACCGTTTGGAGCATCTATAAGACGGTGAATGGAATGATGAAATAAAAAAATAAAAAATCAGGGGCGCGGTGTGTTGCGCCCCTGCATCGATGAGAATTTATTCTTGGACGATTAATACCGTCACCATGCCGAACATGCCATCGGGACCTTCGGCATGAGACAAAATATGGCAATGGAATGCCCACATGCCCGGTTCATCGCAATCGACAATCACATCATACCGTTCACCAGGGGCGATATTCAGCGTATCGCACATGAACGGCATCGGTAGCGGATAACCATCTTTGGCGAATACCAATTGTGGCAAGCCGTGTAAGTGCATGGGGTGAATCATCAGACCTTCATTGAAATAGCGAATACGAATTCGATCACCTTTTTTAGCGATAATCGGTTGGGTATAGGGGAAGCTCTTGCCATTGAAGGTGAATTGCCCCAACCCCGAATCGTTCAGCACAAGGTTATAATCAGCCGTCACGACTGGCTCGCGGGATTTGTCTTTGGGTTCGATAATCAGCGCTCCCAACAAACCGCGTGTCACTTGTTCGGCAGAATTATGATGCGAATGATACATATGTGTGCCAGGGTTGCGCGTGGTGAATTCGTATGTGAAGGTATCGCCAGGGCGAATCACTGGTTGGGTGAGCATGGGGACACCATCTTGTGAATTTTCAATTTTTAAGCCATGAAAGTGAATGGCGGTGCTTTGTGTCATCTCGTTGGTGACAATGAGGCGAATCCGATCGCCTTCGGTGACGCGAATTTCTGGACCAGGCACTACGCCATTATAGGTCATGGCAACGGCGGTGATGCCCGCCTCGACTTCCCATTCGACCTCTTTGCAGGTGATGCGGAACACTTTGACATCGCCGTCCATCTCATATTCCATCGGCACACCCCAAAAATTCGGGTCTTTGCCGATATTCTCGACAAAAATATCGACTTTTTCTTGATGATGGGCATCCATCTCTTGCCACGACAATTGATTTTGTGTGACCGATACACCATGTCCTGTGGTATCACCAGAGCTGACTTGTGGCATGACACCGCCCGCATTAACCACGCCTGCGCCAATCGCCACCGCGCCAGATGCACCTGCAATTTTCAAAAAGTCGCGCCGTCCAAATTGTTTCATATCTCTATCTCCTATGTGAAAAATATTGATCAATAATGATTGTGGTTTATTCACCTGATAACCGATTAACATAAATGATCAGGTTACGGATGCGCTCATCGCTCAATTCTGGATACCCCCCCCGATAGGGATGCACAACCACAGTGCCGAAAGCGGGTGGGGTGGTTAATAATGTGAAGAATGCCTCTTCATTGATGGTGATACCGACTAAGGCGCTATTGGGCATGGTCGGGTTGCCTTCGCCATTGGCACCATGACATTGCGAACAATACCAGCCATAATCCTCACGGGCTTGGGTTGTATCGATTTGTTGGGATGGAATAGATATGTCGATAATCGGTTGTGTCGATTCTTGGCTCGATACCGAGAGTGTAACCACATAATCGAGCAAGCTGTTCAATTGGTCATCACGCAATTCTGGATACCCACCGCGATAGGCATGGGTGAATAAATAAGTCAGTTCTGTGGGTTGTGTGAACATGGTGAATAACCCATTTTTATCGATTGTCATACCGACTAAGGCGCTATTGGGCATAGTTGGATTACCCTCACCACCCAAACCATGACATTGCGAACAATACCACGCATATAATTGTTCTGGTGAACCTTGTGGCGCGGGAGTGATGACGGCTATCACAACAGGGGCTTGTGATGTTTCGGTCATATCTGTTGCTGGTGCGGGGGTTTGGTTGGTCTCTGATTGTGTATTGCGCTGAGATGGCACATTAATCGCGCTCAAATCGAACGGTACAAACTCGCGTTGTTCATAAACAATCGGGGTTTGTTCGGGCAAATCATTCACCACCGTTGCCCCATTGAAACTACGGATATAATCGACAATCTGGTGCAAATTTTGGTCTGTGAGTGATGGATTACCCCCTTTAGCGGGCATGGCAACACCTGTTGTATTCAGTGGGTCTCTGGTAGTACGCCCAACCGCAATGAACGCCACCAACTCATCATCATTCAGACGGTTGACAAAATCACTATTGATGAGTGGCTTGCCTAAGCCCGATATGCCTTGTAGATTAACCCCATGACAAGCAGAACACACACTGCCATACAAACGACCACCCGCCCGCACATCACTGGCGAGTACCGTCTCTAACCCGCTCGCCATCAGCTCAAGATGGTCGCGTGGGGTTGGCTGGGCAACCGGTTGCTGAGTGGCTTGCACGACAGCCACTTGTGTCGGGCGCGGTTCAATGCGCGTATCACGCGGGGCAAAAGCAAAAAGCAATACCGCAAAAATACCAAAAAATAAAATAATCGGAAAAATCACATTTTCTTGATTAGCCGAAGATTTTTTCTCCATGCAACATCCTGTGGTTATGATTTACAATAAAATAC
>PGTJ01000804.1 GCA_002794515.1 Phototrophicales bacterium | reverse complement strand
TGAGGGTACTGAAACCAATAACATCAATGTCCCACGCGCTTGCCCATTTTTTGCCCTCGTGTTTTGGTGCAACCCTCCAATACTTTGGTTTAGATTTAATTAGCAAGTGAGGATGTGTGTGTTCAGTGAGGCTTGTGTGTTCAAGTCCGATAAACGGTACGCCACACGCCATTGCTTCCACAGGCGGAAGCCCAAAGCCTGCGCCATACTCCACATCTAAACTCACGTCCCACGCCGAATAGATGATTGCTAAATCCTCTGGCGCAAAATAGTTCAGGTCGTACATCTCCATCACGGGACACAATATGCGATGGTCGACACCCAAATCTTTTGCCAATAGCCACCATGCCT
>PGTJ01000217.1 GCA_002794515.1 Phototrophicales bacterium | reverse complement strand
TTATGCCTATATCATCACTATACTACTCATTTCGTCTAGAAAGTATTGAGAATAATCGCGCGATACGTTTTTGCCATTTACGCATCATCACACGAACATTCACGAGGGCATATCCTGCACGCCGTTTGCGTTCCTGACGGCGGTTGACCACTTGATCGCCCGGTTGCGAGACTGTCCACTGAATGACGGTTGCCGCCCAAGTGAGACCGCCCCCAAACCCGACAAAGATGATGTAATCACCTGCATTAATACGGCGTTGCTCGACTGCTTCATAGAGGGCTATGGGAATAGAAGCAGCGGATGTGTTGCCATAATGTGCCAGATTGCTCATAAATAAATCATCACTGAGGTTCAAACTACGCGCCGCGGCTTGGATGATGCGTTCATTGGCTTGATGTGGGATGATAAGTTTGATATCTTTAAGGGTAATACCTGCTTCTTTAGTGGCTTGTTTAATGCTTTCGCCAATAACCCGTGTAGCAAATTTGAAAACTTCTCCACCTGCCATATACATCTTATGTAATTTGGGTTCGCGCAAACCATCGGTAGAACGCACATCCATGCCACAATAGGTTGGTAGACCGAGCAAATCATACCCTGCCCCATCGGATCGCAATACACTCGATAATAATCCGCCCGGAGTTTCACGGGCTTGTAAAACCACCGCGCCCGCACCATCACCAAATAAAATACAGGTGGCTCTATCTTGCCAATCCAACACACGGCTCATGGTCTCTGCACCGATAACCAATGCAGTTTGAATGCTACCAGAGCGAATCGCCTGAGCCGCCATATCTACCCCATAGACAAATCCAGAACAGGCGGCAGATAAATCGAATGCGCCAGCATTATTCGCCCCCAACCAATGTTGAATGAGGCTAGCGGTACTTGGGAAGATATTTTCGGGGGTGCTGGTCGCCACGATGATGAGATCTATTTCTTGAGGCAAAATATCGGTGATGGCGAGGGCTTGTTTGGCGGCGAATAATCCAAGACGCGCCGTTGTCTCATCTTCATCGGCAATACGTCGTTCTCGAATACCTGTGCGGGATTGTATCCATATATCACTGGTATCAATAATAGCGGCTAAATCTTTATTGGTGAGGACACTGCGTGGCACGCGCATCCCCCATCCAACGATATGGGCATAGATCGGCTTATTCGAGCGAAAATCGCGTTTTTTGTCACGAGCCATTTTGCTTGTATTCCCCAAAAATTAAGACGGCATTATGCCCACCAAATCCAAATGAATTGCTCATGGCTATCTGAATATTGCGCTTCACCCCCACCAAGGGGGTGTAATTCAAGTCGCATTCGGGGTCGGGATGTTCGAGATTCATGGTGGGAGGGATAAAGTCTTCGCGGATTGCCATAATGGTGAAGACCGCCTCAACTGCCCCCGCCGCCCCCATGAGATGCCCTGTCACCGATTTTGTCGAACTAATGGGTATAGAATACGCTAGCTCACCAAATGCCCGTTTGAGCGCCAAGGTCTCGCTACGGTCGTTCAATGGTGTACCTGTGCCATGTGCATTGATATAATCAATTTTTTCAGGTGAAAGATTGGCATCACGCAACGATTGGCGGATAGCTTCTGCCGCACTCTCGCCTGTTTCGAGCGGTGCGGTGACATGATAAGCATCGGATGTATGACCATAGCCCAACACTTCAGCATAAATTTTTGCGCCACGCGCCAACGCATGGTCGAGCGCTTCGAGTACCAATATCGCCGCACCTTCTGCCACCACAAAACCGTCACGCAGGGCATCGAATGGACGAGATGCTTGGCGTGGGGTGTCGTTTTTGGTGGAAATTGCCGTCATATTATTAAATCCAGCGATGGTGATCTCTTCGAGCGCCGCTTCTGAACTGCCCGCCAAAGCCACATCAATCCGCCCATAACGGATCATTTCGAGGGCTTCGCCGATGCAATTATTACCTGTGGCACAAGCCGTTGTGATGGCGAAATTCGGTCCGCGAATGCCATATATCATCGAAATTTTGGCAGAGGCGGCATCGGGCAACATCATTGGCACAAGCAATGGACTAACCGCCTTAGATCCGCGTGTAAAAAATGTGCTGGTGCTGTTATAAATGCTGGCAATGCCACCAATGCCCGTGCCAACAATCACCCCGACCCGATATTCGTTCTCGGCAGTGATTTTGAGATCGGCATCTTCAATGGCTTGTTTGGCGGCATACAATGCCATTTGGGTAAAGCGGTCTGTTCGGCGTGCTTCACGCTTGCCAAATAATAGATCAGGATTAAAATTTTTGACCTCGCCACCGAAATGATTTTCGAGGCGAGATGTATCGAGGCGCACAATTGGGTCTATGCCCGTGATGCCATTAGCCACATTGCGCCATGCTTCTGCTACCGAATTTCCATTGGGGCAAACAATCCCCATTCCAGTTACCACGACTCGTCGGCGTTCCACAATTCCCTCTCATCCTAATGTGTTTGGGGATGATTTTCATCTTTAAGATGATTATAATCATTTTTTGCATTCTTCATGATACACCTTTAATCAGCACAAAGAAAACGGTTAGTTGATCTTCAATGATTTTGGTCACAGGCGCAACAGGGTTAATCGGCAGGCATCTTATCAACGCCTTGATGAAAACAGATTATCAAGTGCGTTGTTTGGTCGCGCCTAGCAATGCAAAACACCTGACATGGTCTAGTGATATGCCCAATGCGCCACAGATCATCATTGGCACATTATTAGACGAAGAAATTTTATTCCAAGCCCTCGTTGGTGTGCATGTGATTATCCACCTCGAAAGTGGTCAATGGTGGGCGAATGCCCGCCAATTAGAACGGATAGAATTGGTTGGTACACGCAACCTCATCGCCGCTGCTCGTTCTAGCCGTGTGGGACGCATCATTTACATCAGCCACTTAGGGGCAACACCGTCATCGGCTTTTACATTATTACGCATCAAAGGGCAAGCAGAAGGCTTAATTCAAGATAGCGGTTTAGCCTTCACCATCATTCGGAGTGGCATTGTATTCGCACCAGATGATGCGTTCATCAATCATATTGCCATGGGATTGAGCCTCAATCCATTATTTGTCTTGATGGCGGGGCAAGGTGAAGTAGTTTTGCATCCGATATACATCGATGACCTGATCCAAGCGATTATCGTATCATTAGAGCGAATCGAAACAGTAGATGAGATATTTAACATCGGTGGGCAAGAATATATCACTTATGAAGATTTAATCATCACTATCATGCGCCTTACAGGCAAAAATCGGTTCATCATCAAAATGCCACCGTATACATTGCGTTGGCTCAATACGATATCGCGCATATTCGTCAGGCGGACGCTCTTCACCAATCAATGGTATGATCTGCTGGCAACTAATCGCACTGCCCCATTGGGCAATACCTATCACTATTTTGAATTTCAGCCCAAACGCATTGAAGATACATTATTGACATATTTGCCACACAAGCGATATTTTTTCGCCACACTCCGTTATTTATTCAAAAAACGTCCACGCGGAATTTGATACGAGAGGAAGAAGAACATGCTCCAAAATCAAAAAGTCACATTCATCGGCAGTGGTGCAATGGGCGAAGCCATGATAAAAGGATTATTGCATCAACAACTCATCCCTGCCGAATTTATCACCGCCGCCGACCCGCATGTGGAACGTGGCGATGATTTACGCCAACGGTATGGCTTGAATTTCACGGTGGATAATATCGAGGCGGTGAAACATGCCGATGTGGTGGTGCTATCGGTCAAGCCACAAATGATGAATAAAGTGTTGGCGCAACTCAAGACGCATATCAAGCCAGAGGCGCTCATCATCAGCATTGCCGCGGGGGTGACTATTCAGCGCATTGTCGATAATTTATTGCATCCATACGTTGTGCGTGCCATGCCTAATACACCCGGTCAAATTGGCGAAGGAATCACCGTGTGGACATGCACCCCAGAGGTCAATAAACAGGGGCGCGAATGGACAGATAGCATTTTGGGAGCAATGGGCGAGACATTATACGTTGAAGACGAAAATTATCTGGACATGGCAACAGCGCTCAATGGAAGCGGTCCGTCATATGTCTTTTTATTGATGGAAGCATTGATTGATGTGGGTGTTCACATGGGATTTTCGCGCCAAGTCTCGCAAAAATTGGTACAACAGACCATGCTCGGCTCGGTGAAATATGCTATCCAATCTGGATTACATCCCGCCGAATTGCGAAATCAGGTGACAAGCCCTGGCGGGACATCGGCGGCGGCATTATATGAACTAGAAAAAGGCAGTATTCGCACCGTCATCGCCGATGCCGTGTGGGCGGCGTATCGGCGCTCGGCGGAACTCGGCAAAAATGGTAAATAGGAGCATGTGGCATGATTTTAGAGATAGCAGAAATATATATTCGCCCAAATACCCAACCCGCATTTGAAAGCGCAATCCGCGAAAGTGTCGATAAATACATCAGCAAGGCGAAAGGGTTTATCTCATTTGAATTGCAAAAGAGTATCGAAGACGAAACACGATATATCTTTCTCATCCAATGGGAGACATTAGAAGACCACACCATCGGTTTTCGGCAAAGTGAGCAATTCCAATATCACCGTGAATTGATTAGCCCATACTTCGCCAAAGACCCGTTTGTGCATCATTTCAACCGCCGATTTTAGCCATGTAGATACCATTGGGGCGGATTAACAATATTTATATCCGCCATATTTCAATAATTGATAAATAGTTTGTGAAAAAGTGGACAGATATTTGTGGATAAGCTACAATAGTGGCTTTATAG
>PGTJ01000391.1 GCA_002794515.1 Phototrophicales bacterium | reverse complement strand
CGTGAGCGCTTGCGCTGTCTCGGTGGCGCTCATGGCTTGTAAAGTGCCTGCATCGGATGTGGCGATGGCATTAGCCGTTGCCGTTTGCACACTTTGTGTGCCAACCGCCTCAAAGGTTTGGGTGATATCTATCGCCTTTGCCGTATTCGTTGCGTTGAACGCCACCAATGTTTGACCATTTTCGAGGGCGATTTGTGTACGGGTGAGGTCAAGTGGTGTCGGTCCTTGAGGACGTATCGCCAAAATGACCACTACCACCAAGCCCGCGACAAACATCAGCACCATCAACAAGGCGAGGATGATGAATGTACGGCTGGGTCCTGTCGACTCTTCTTCGGTGGTCGCCAGTTCATCAGGGGTGAAATCGTCTTCAATTTCATCAAAATCGCCAAATTCATCGAAATCATCAAAACTGGTTGGTTCTTCTTCTTCAAACGAAAAATCAGACCCTGCACCCGTAATTTGGGTCGATTCTTCTTCAAAGCCCCCGCCACTGCCATCATCATCAAAGGGGTCGTCATCAAAATCAAAAAAATCTCTATCATTGTTGCCCATCGGCATCGCTCCTCAGAAAATGCAGGCGATTGGGTTTATCCCAAACGCGGAGACGCATGAATAACCTAATTTATACCTTCTATCTCTTATCCCAATACCTCTAAATTAGCGCGTGGGATATAGAGTGTTTCACCTATGGTTAATTCTACTCTAGCGCACAATATACGCAAGCCATTATCCAATAAAACAGGTGCAGGAGGCAATTCAACAATTTTGCCCGTCTGCCCTTCATATGGTGCGCGGGTGACTTTGACCGTCATTCCCACCCGAAATGCCAAATTCACATTGGGGCGGGCGGGATTTTGCCCCTCACGCATTTTGACATTAATGATAACCTCTGGACGGCGATTTGACCACCGATTATCTGAAAATGCGTCTATGGTGATAGGGATGCCCTCGAATTGCACCAACATTTGATACAAAGCCGATGTCATCCGCAAGTTGCCAAAGCCTTCGGTGAGCAGAATGGGAAAATCGACTTTGAGAGCATAGGGGATGAGATGTGCATCCATGCTAGGGGCAATCACACCCGCCACATTTTGGTCGGTCAAAATGCGTAGCGCTTGTGGGGTGATTGCCCGTCTGGTGAGCAATATCGACCCCATATAACGGGTTTCGAGCGAGCTACCACCCACAATCGCCTCTAAGCCCGCCTCTGGCTCAATCCGCAAACTGGCGATGCTCAATTTACCATTGCCCCATACGCCTTGAATTTGTGCGCCAACCGCTTCGATGAGGGCGCTACGCCCTGCTTCGACAGCAATCACACGCCCACGCACACCCGCCTCAATGTTCACCTCTTCGGGCATGGCTTGTAAAATGATGCGCCCATCGGCAATTTGGGCAATCATGCCCCGTGTTTCGGCGAATAACCGCTTACCACGTTTGGGGTCTTTGCCCGCCAACACCTGATTTTCATCCACAACATCCCCTTCTTCGACTTGAAGCAGTGGTGTGAGAGCTTCTGGTTTACGCAGTTTAAAGAATTGCATAGCATTAATGATGATGAAGCGCGATGGAATCACACCATGCGCCACGACATCACGGATTTCGACCCGTTTGCCTTCTGTGACATTAATTGTGCCAACAGCGCCTTCTGGTAAACGACACTCACGGTGGATAATCGTCAATTCGGAGATGTATCGTTGTTCAGGATAAAGCATTTCGCAACGCTCCTAATTCATCTGGTTCTTCATCTTCGAGCAACGAATCGAGATCAGCGCCACCCAATAAATCATCAAATTCGTCTTTATCACTCCCTTTTTTGCCTTGTTTATCGGCTTTACTGGGTTTATCTTTGCCTCTACCCTTTTTATCAGCTTTGAGTGGTCGTTGCTTTTTATCATCACGCCGTTTTGTGGTGGTGGGGATGACGATATGGTCATCCTCAACGGGTTGTAACCAACGAATATCCATCTCTTGAAGCGGGTCGCCTGTGGCTTCTTGCACCCATTTGGGCATCATCACCGCCCGATATGCCACATCACCTAATGGTAACGGGCGTGGACGGGCATCAATCATCAGACCCATCGCCCCCCCTTCAATTTTCATCCGCAAACGCCGTTTGCCATTGATAGAGATACCACCCGCACAACGGATTCGCACCTCAATCGTCTGACCAATGGGGATTGGATAAACGAATACATGCCCGCCATCCACCGAATAGCGTAACCGTTCATCATTTTCGATGATGGTGATATTCACGGCGGCGCGGTCTTTGCGTAAATTGCCAGTGGGGATGATTGCTGTGCCTAATCTGACCAGATTATCATTATCTAGCAATTGCACCACTGCATCGGGCGCATAT
>PGTJ01000365.1 GCA_002794515.1 Phototrophicales bacterium | reverse complement strand
CTTATCCTCAGTGTATTGTATAATAAAATCGGTCAACCGAGCCACCGCTTGCGCCGTTTATAATGCTTGATATTACGGTAACTTTTTCGTTCACCAGATGTATTCAGACCCAAATAAAATTCTTTAATATCTTCATTTTCGCGCAATTGGCTGGCGGGACCATCAAGCACGATGCGCCCATTTTCCATCACATAGCCATGATCGGCGAGTTCAAGCGCGGCACGGGCATTTTGTTCGACCAATAACACCGAAACACCCGATTGTTGTCTGATTTCGCTAATAATCCTAAAAATCTCTTTGACGAGCATGGGTGCAAGCCCCAATGATGGTTCATCGAGCATGATGAGTTTGGGATGAGCCAATAATGCCCGCCCAATCACCAACATTTGCCCCTCACCACCCGATAGATACCCGCTCACACGCTTGCGTAAATCGCGCAGGCGCGGGAAATAATTGAACACCATTTCTAAATCGCGCTTAAAATATCTGCCCCCCTCATATGCCATGGCACCCGTGTGCAGATTTTCTTCGACAGTCAAATGACGAAACAACGGGCGACCTTCAATCACCTGTACAATGCCGCGACGCACTACATCTTCAGGAGACATGCCATTCATCCGCACATCGCCCCACATGATGCTCCCGCGGGTAATTTCGCCGATTTCACCGCGCAATAAGCCACTAATGGCTTTCAGTGTGGTCGATTTGCCCGCGCCGTTGGGTCCGAGTAGCGATACAATCTGCCCCTCTTTGACCTCAAACGACACCCCACGCAATACTTGAATCACACTGCTGTAAATCACTTCAATATTATTGACGGTTAATGTGGACATTCAACATCCTTTTTGCAGATAGCAGTGGCGCTATCCAGATAAATCCTCTTTGTTGATGGAGGGGCGCAACACGATGCGCCCCTCCATACAGCGAACCACTACCCATGAGCTGAGTAGGGTATGAGGCATATTACATATCCATGCCGGGCAACATGCTCGGTGCAGGTTGGAACGACCCATCAGCAGGGTAGAGGGGTACGATAATTGGTGGATAGTAGGTCGCGCCACCTTCCAACGGCACTTTGAAGGCATCATCGCCCGATGTCGCCACACCATCGCGTGTCGCGTTCAAGAAGCGCAGTTGCACAATACGGTTGTTGGGGAGCGCACGCAATCCACCACCTTGGAAGTCGAAGGCATACAAATCGAGCGGGCTATAGACCATATTCTCGATGGTCTCGCGCATAGCGACACCATCAATCGCATCGAGGCTACCGACACGATTGGCGGTTTGGATATACATTTCAATATAGGTATCGACCAAGCCCCAGCCCAAAATGTAAGAGATGCCCCGCACTGTTGGCGCACGACCATTTTTATCGGCTTCGGCAATGAGCAGTTGAATAGCTGGATGTTGGACTTCTGACCACCATCTGAAGGGCATCGAGCCGATGAGACCATTCACCACAGGCAGATTATCTGCTTCACTCAGTGACCCCATGCTGAGGAATGCCACCGATGAATCTAAGCCCCAGTTCGCCGAACCGAGTGTGAATTCACCCAACAAACCTTCTTGTTCCAATGCTTCGGCAATGCGTACTGGACCAGTTGCCAACGCATTGACATAAATGATGTTCGCGCCATCATCATAAGCTTGATTGACCAATGGGGTCAACGAGTCGACCGTAGCGATGGGCAAGAACGCATAGGCTTCGTCTAACACATCGACACCCAATTCTTCGCAATAGGCAATCGATTCGGGCGTGAATGCCGCCAGACCGAATTCAGCCACAGGACCACCCCAGCCAAAGTAAGCAATTGTGGGTTCGGGGTACATATCCGATGCCGAGGCGATATATTCGCAGAACATGGCGAATTGGTCGGCATACAACGGATTGGTGGCATAAACCCAACCGGGGGTCATGGCATCTTCACCATACAGACCACGAATCGAGCCTGCGCTGATGAGGACAGGGATTTGGTCAGCTTCAACAAGTGGGCGTAATGTCACTGAGTCGGTGGATGAATATAGCACCAACACATCGGGGTTCAGTTCTTTCAGGCGGGTATAACCGGGTTCGACGTTGGCAGGGTTGCCACCCGTGTCGACACGATATTCATCGCCAACCAGAATTTGTGCGCCACAGATACCACCACGCGCATTAAAGAAGGCGGCGGCATCTGCCAGACCTGCCAATAACGGTTGGGTGATGGCGGCATACGACCCACTGGTATCGCCCAAATGGATAATCGGCACACTTCCGCCTGTTAAATCCACTTGGCATTCGCTGTGTTGGATAAAATCGGGCATGGTCATATCATCTTGTGCAGTAGCAGGGATGGTGAAGATGCTGATCAGCGCCATAATGGTCAATAGTAATGCTATTTTACGCATGTTATAAAACTCCTCCAAAAACATTTTAAGAGATTAAACTTTAAGTTTGATTGTGTGACGATGTTATTGATATTGCGATATGTTGCCTCCTTGACCTTAACTATAACAATAATTTTTCACGGGCGCAAAAATTGCCCGAACCAGATTGCACAAATATGTTTAT
>PGTJ01000428.1 GCA_002794515.1 Phototrophicales bacterium | reverse complement strand
CTTGTGCGGCATCGGCATCGGCTTGGCTATGGAAGATGGTAACAATGGCACGCGCCAGCGCCATTTTCACTTCGTTAGGATGCAACGAGCCATTTGCCAACCCATTTTCTAAATCGGCTAATTGCTCTGCCGACCAGCCCAACAACAATTTGTGATAAATGGGCATAGCTTTATCGGGGACGCTCATCACTTTGCCAAACATATCCCATGCTTCGCCTAATAACGGAATATGATTGCCCAGACTTTTACTCATCTTAATCTCGCCATCTGTACCGGGCAGGCTCTCACCCATGATGATAGCGATTTGTGGCTTTTGCCCTAATCCCTGTTGCAATTTGCGACCTGCCACCAAAATATTAAACAATTGGTCTTGCCCGCCCACTTGTACATCTGCCTCTTGCGCCACCGCATCATAAGCCTGCATGAGCGCATAAAAGAATTCGTGCAGGTAAATCGGTTGTCCCGCATCAAGACGCTTGGCAAAGTTTTCGCGCACAAGAAATTGTTGCACCGTAAAATGACTGGCGAGCCGAATAATATCGGCAAAATCGAGCGATGACAGCCATTCATCATTCCGTCGCACACGAGTGAGCGCGGGGTCTAAAATTTTGAAGGCTTGTTCGGCATAGGTGCGGGCATTATCTTCAACTTGTTGTGCTGTGAGCTGATCACGCGCCTTATCTTTATCGGAAGGGTCGCCGATGAGGCTGGTGAATGTGCCAATCAAAAAAGTGACATCATGCCCAAATTCTTGAAATTGGCGCAACTTCCGCATGGTAATCGTATGCCCTAAGTGCAAATCGGCAGTCCGTGGATCATATCCACAATATACCCGTAATGGTCTCCCTTCACGTTCCGCCTCAATCAGGCGCTCGCGCAATTCGCGCTTCATGCTCTCGCGGATTTCCGGGTCACCATATTCTGCCCCGTTCATCAAAACCTCGACTTGTTCGTCAATGGTTGCCATTGTGTATCATCCTAGCTGTAGATAAAAATCGGTAATAGCCTAATCATAACCAAAAATCGGGCAAACTCAACCCGTACCCGTTGGATGAGTGATAATCCATAAATTCACCTGAATATCATTGCGATTTTGAATGGCGATGATGTCATACACCCGCCCCGCCTCGAAATTCACATCCAATTGCTTATATGCCACCAACCCCAGTTGAATATCTATCAGATAAATATCTGTCAGACGTGCAGGAATAGCAACTTGACGCGATAGCTGTCCGCCCGCCACATCGATAATCACCGGTTGGGCATTGGCGAACATCTCTTCGCGGAATTGCACCACAGGCAGAGGGGTGAAGTCAATTGGGCGCACAGGGTCTATATTGGCATCAGCAATCGATAAATTGAAGCGCACATTGGTATCAATGGTGAAATTATTCAGACGAATATACGCACTGGTAGCATCTTGTGGCACGGGCAATTCCACGCGCACGGCAATATTTGGCGCTTCGACTGTCTCGCCATAAATATAAATGGTATGGACATTATCGCGTTGAAAATTGAAAGAGCGCAATGCCAAATTAATATCACTACCCGAAAGGCGCACGGTGACATTCGATGAATTGCTGGCAACTGCCCCAACAATCACAGGGGATGTCAATTGGGCGTGAGGTAAATCGATGGCAACAGGCACATCATCAACCAAAACATCAATCTTCGCCCGATCTTGGAGCATATTCAGCACCTGCACCCGTATCGGCAACGATGGGGCTTGTGTCGGTGGCGATTGATAATCAACGGCGAGGCGCTCATCTACACCTAAGCGTTCACCAATCAATAACGGTGGGATGGTCTCGGAGCGTCCTGTGATGAAATAGAGGTAGCTCACACCCGGCTCAAAATCGAGGTTTTCCGCCACCTCGACAGAAAATTCATTGATACCAGAATTGGTCATAAAATACAGGCTTTGGCGTTGTGAGCGAATAACAACACCATTCGTTGCCTGACCATAGGCAATTCGCCCGACTAACGGAATCGCCTCTGCCTGAAAACTCGGTTGGACAACACCCGAATTGGGCAAGGCATTGATAAAGGTCAGGCGCGAATAATCGGGTGGCATGGG
>PGTJ01000448.1 GCA_002794515.1 Phototrophicales bacterium | reverse complement strand
TATCAAAGGCGCTCAAACCCGGTCAGATGGTGGTGAAAATCGTCCATGAAGAATTGGTACACACGCTGGGGGAACCCGGTCGACTGAATTTTTCTGGCAGTAGCAAACCACATGTCATCATGCTGGTTGGTCTACAAGGGTCGGGTAAGACGACCACCGCCGCCAAACTTGCCACCTATTTACGGCGCGAAGGCAAAACACCTTTCCTCGTGGCGGCAGATATTTACCGTCCTGCGGCTGTTGACCAGTTGATGACCCTCGCCAAACAAATCAATGTTGGTATCCATCAACAAGGAACGAATGCCCGCCCTGCCGACATTTGCGAAAATGGGATAAAAGCCGCTAAAGAAGCGGGTGCCAGTGTGGTCATCCTCGATACGGCTGGTCGTCTACAAATCGATGAACGGCTGATGGATGAATTGCGCGAAATCAAAAAGCGCACCCAACCCGCCGAAATATTATTGGTCGCAGATGCCATGACAGGTCAAGAGGCGGTGAATATCGCCAGTGGCTTCAATGAGAGTGTCGGCATTACCGGTCTCATCCTCACCAAAATTGATGGTGATGCGCGTGGTGGTGCGGCAATTTCGATGCGTGCTGTGACCAACGTCCCGATTAAATTTTTAGGGACATCCGAAAAAATCGATGGTTTCGAGGTCTTTCATCCAGACCGTCTTGCCGATCGCATTTTGGGCATGGGCGATGTGTTATCGCTCATCGAAAAGGCAGAAGAAGCATACGACGAAGAAGAAGCCATTCGCCTGCAACGCAAAATGATGAAAAATCAGTTCACCCTACAAGATTTCTTGGAGCAACTCCAAAAAATCCGTAAGATGGGTCCCATTGGGCAACTGATGGGCATGATCCCAGGGGTGAGCAAGATGCAGATGAAGGGTCAATTCAACCAAGAAGATGCCGAAAAGCGCCTCAAACGTGTCGAAGCCATCATCTGTTCGATGACCAAAAAAGAGCGTGAAAATCCCAAAATCCTCAACGCCAGTCGGCGCAAGCGCATTGCAATGGGGAGCGGGGTCGAAGTACGTGATGTCAACGAGGTCATCAAGCAATTTCAACAAATGCAAGAACTCATGGGTCAACTCCGTAAAGGACGTATACCCAATATACCGGGTTTATCCGACCTGATGAAAGGCAGATAAGCCCAATTTTATCTTATTCACTTGACGACATTTGCCACATGGCAATGATAATTATCTAGGAGTTTATTTCGCACATGGTTAGTATTCGTTTTGCCCGTGTTGGGCTTAAAGGTCAACCGGAATATCGCATCATTGTCGCCGATTCGCGCCGTTCACGCGGTGGCAAATACATTGAAATCATCGGGCATCACAACCCACGTACCCGCCCATCGACCGATATTGTCAACGAAGCCCGTGCCTTATATTGGCTGAGCGTGGGCGCACAACCAACCGATGCAGTGAAATCGGTCTTTAATCGTACTGGCACCCTTGCCCGTTTTGAACGCATGAAAAAAGGTGAGTCTGTCGAGGCATTGGTAGCAGAAGCCGAAGCCAATAAAGTAACCGTCGACCCACGCACCAATTATCCATCGCCAGAAGCGGGTAAAGGCAAAAAAGCCCGCGAAGCCGCCAAAAATTCAGAGGCATAAGAGATCAATATGCCGAAAGAACTGGTGGAATATATCGCTCAGAATCTGGTCAACGACCCGTCTCAGGTGCAATTACGCGAAAAACGCACCCATTCATCGGTCATCCTCGAATTGAAGGTGGCAAAATCAGATATGGGACGTGTGATTGGCAAACAGGGGCGTGTTGCCAACGCCATCCGTTCTTTATTGCGTGTTATCGAGACCAAAGATGACATTCGCATCCGTTTAGAAATCGACTAAAACATTTCACCTCACCATTCACCTCTCTTGAATATGCAGAGGGATAAAAACC
>PGTJ01000608.1 GCA_002794515.1 Phototrophicales bacterium | reverse complement strand
ACTGCTAGAAATTGCTCCACCAACAATTTCTGTGGCATAGACGAAGCCTCCCCCTGGATTAGGCTCGACACGGAGCGAGACCTCGCCGAATTGCCCAGCACCACCTGTTTGTTTTTTATGCCGATAGGTGGTGCTGGCGGTTTTGGTAACTGTTTCTTTGTATGGCACTTTGGGCATATGGGTATCCATGCCCACACCGAGTCGTTCTGCACGACTAATCGCCAACGACACATGTAAATCGCCCATGCCTTCTAAAATCACCTGTTTGGTATCGGTGTCTTGTCGCCAACGGAGTGTTGGGTCGGCATCGCACAGATTGGTGAGGACTGTCCCCATTTTGGCGCTATCGGCTTGGGTGCGGGGTGTGAGCGCAACGGCATAAACAGGATCTGGAAAACTGGGTTTGACAATGGTGAAACGGTCATTTTTGCTACAAATGGTATCGCCTGTTTTGGTATTGGTGAGTTTCGCCACCACACCAATATCGCCGACATGCAATTTTTCGACGGGGATGGTCTCTTTTCCGCGCACATCGAGCAATTGGTTAAAGCGTTCATCTGTGCCAGTGCTGGAATTATAATAGGTGCTACCACCCGTCATCATGCCCGAAAAGATGCGGAAATAGGTGAGTGTGCCGACATATTTATCGGTGGTCGTCTTGAACACATATGCCGCCAACGGACCATCTTCGCGTTGTGGCGCGGTGAGATAGGTCAATTCATCACTGCCTTCGCGGTAAATCCCAACACGACGGTCAGTGGGGGCGGATGTGTACACAATCAGCGCCTCCATCAGGGGATATGTGCCGATATTTTTCGTCCCCGATGTGACGAATACAGGCACAGTATTCAGT
>PGTJ01000343.1 GCA_002794515.1 Phototrophicales bacterium | reverse complement strand
TTACTCGAATATCGTGCTGGATGGTTGAGCAATCCCAATCCCAGTCAAGTACAAAAAACCTTTCCGTTAATATTTTCTTTAGAAACCAACCGCTTCGGTTTGTATCGTCAACTGAGTTGGGCGGCATATCATCTCAATGCGGGTTATTATGGATGGAAATATCGTGCGTTGACCACACTTGAATTCGAGACAGGAGAACGCTTTTTATATGATTCGGGCTTGAATGCCGCCACCGTTGCCTTGCAATATTTTTTTAGCCTCAAGAGTGATGTGATCAGTTGGCGCAGTGCAATTGCCACCCCACAAGGTTTTTTTGCCACCTATTACGCTTATTTTGGCGATCCGTTTGTTGATAAAGACCCAATTGTGCCGAATAATCTGATACAACCCGATTTAGGGTTGCCATTTGCTTCTGGAGAGGTATGGTTTTTTACAGGTGGAGCGCACGGGGGATGGGCGAGTAGCAGTGCGTGGGCGGCATTAGATTTTGCCCCGCCCGATGAACGTACCGATGGTGTGTTCTGTTTTATATCCAACTATTGGGTACGCGCTGTTGCCGATGGTATTATTGCGCGTAGTCAAAATGGAGGCGTATGGTTAGATTTAGATGGTGATGGTGACGATAGCACAGGCTGGGTAATCTTTTATTTACATATTGCCACACAAGACCAAGCCTCTGTTGGCACTCGTGTGAATCGTGGTGACCCCATCGGTAAAGCTTCATGTGAAGGGGGATATTCCACCGCCACACATTTACATATCGCCCGAAAATACAATGGCGAATGGATACCCACCGATTGCCCACAATGCGCTTCACATGATGCCCGTCCGACTTTCAATTTGGGTGGATGGCAAGTCGTCAGCATCCCAAACCAAGAATATCAGGGGTATTTAGATTTTAATGGGCAACGCCTCACCGCCGAACAAGGGCGTTTATCGGTTGTGAACAGAATTTCATGGTGATGATGATGAAAAAAACGACGTCTATTTTGATTGTGATGATATTGATTGGGTCAATGATGGTTAATGTTTCTCAGCATAATGTTTATATTGGGCAAGCACAACCACCGACACCAACTACTGCCCCATTGATTATCCCCACAATTGCCCCGTTGCCCACAATCGGTGCTACCCTCGAAAATACCCCCCTGCCGACTTTTACACCGACAGAACCCGGTCCCGTTCAACTAGAAGCCAAAGAAAGTGCAGGGGCAGTGAATGTTCGCATAGAAGCAGATCCCAATGCTGAACGATTAGGGACGATCCGTTTTGGTCAACGGTACGTGGTGGTTGGGCGTTATTATCTGTGGTATCGCATTCGTTATGACCAATCACCCAATGGTATGGGATATGTGTTTGGTGATTTGGTAGATATTATTGGTGATCCCAATGAAATTGTCGACTTAACCTTGTTCACACCCACACCAACAGACCCAAATGCTGTTAACCTGACGGCGACATTTGAAATTGTCAGACTAACCCCTGGTGGTGAATTGACGCTCACCGTTGCTGTGCGTGAAATTTTGCCACCCGGTCAACAAGTCGGTGTTCTGGTGCAAGATGCCACCGCCAGTCCACGCCCAATTTTGCCAACATTCACCTATCCACCGAATATCATTGCCCAAGCACCATCACCAAATGCCGAAGTGACCATATTAACACCGACTATTGTCACATCAAACACACCGCGAGGGGATGTTGCGCCTATTGTGCCGATTATGGTTTTAGGTGGATTAGGCATAATCGGTTTGTTATTATCCCGTTTATTCAGCAAACGTTAGTTATTTTGCATGAATCGATTTTGGGCTATATCTAACGCAATCACATCGCCTATTGTTAATCCAGTGGTCGCTTCGCTGGTGGTTTGACCAATCAGCCCCAGTGTAATCGGCACATCGCGGATAATCGTATTGCCTTGTACAAGATTGACAAAAGCACGATTATCGCGGTCACGCCGAATATAAGCATTGGGGATGATGATGACATTTTTTCGATTTTCGATGATGATATTGGCTTCGGTGGTCATGCCAATACGAATGCGTGGGTCATCTTGTGTCAGTGCCAGGCGCACATCATAACTGACGATGCCGTTGATATTTTGCCCTAGTGTAGCGATTTTATCTAATCGTGCCGAAAATTCAACATTCGAGAGCGCATCGAGGGTGATAGTTGCCTCCATATTTTCGCGCAATAGGCGTATATCCAGCTCATCCACCTGAATTGTGACCCATAGCGGGCTGATGTCGGTCAATTCCATCACTGTGACATTCGGAGCAATTAATGCCCCAATTTCGGCATTTTGTGCCGAAATAACTCCATCGAATGGTGCGGTGAGGATAGTCCGATAAAATCCCGTTTCTGCGCGTTTGACGCGTTCGCGTAGTTGTTGTAATAAAATTTCTTGTTGTTGGATTTGAGCAGGTTGTGCGCCAGCGCGTAGGCGTGCTAATTCGGCTTCTGCTTGGCGGATGCGCGCCCCTGCCGCACCGAGCTGGGGTGATGTGCTATTACGTAACTGTTCCAATTGCAAACGGGCGATTTCTGCCTGAAAAGATGCCGCACCTGCTTGTGCATCATAGGTATTGTATGCGATGCTACCATAGCCACCGGGCGCTTGGTCGCGCAAGGCAATCAGCGCGTTATAGGTTTGTAACCAATTTTGATAGGTGAGTTCTGCTGTGCGAATATCATCGCTGGTCACAGAATTGGCGATGCTGTTATATTGCGCTCGCGCACTGTCTAAATTGGCTTGTGCGATGGCGATCGCATCTTCATCTACAGGAGCGAGTAATAG
>PGTJ01000812.1 GCA_002794515.1 Phototrophicales bacterium | reverse complement strand
GGTTAAAGGTGTTGCCGATGGCAAACTGGTCAGCCAAATTGTCAAAGAGTCGTTGAGCTAAAGAATCTCATGATAGATGCCCTCGCCAAATGGCTAGAACGGCGGTTTAATATCCGCCAAGACCGCGCCCAAAATTTCCTCTATCGGGCGGTGATTGTGGGTGCGGCATCTTCTTTTTTGTTGATTGCCACGCTTATTGTGGCATTCGATAATATCTTCATTGCACAAGGTGGTGTGGCGAGTTTAGAGGTAGGCATGACTGCCCAAACCACTATCTATTCGCCCACCACCACATCGTTTGTCAGTCGCATCCTCACCGAAGAACGACGCAATGC
>PGTJ01000663.1 GCA_002794515.1 Phototrophicales bacterium | reverse complement strand
CATCAACACCATCCAAAAGCAATTCCGAATAGCCAATAATCGAATTGAGCGGTGTACGAAGTTCATGGCTCATATTCGCCAAGAATTGCGATTTGAGGCGGTCGACATCGCGCAGTTTGTCGGCAATTTCACGTTCTGTCGTGGCTTGTTCTTCGAGCGCTTGGAAGAATTGCGCGTTTTGAATGGCGATGGCAATCTGGTCGGCGAGGATGGTCTTGATTTGCACATCTTCTGTGCCAAATCGTCCAATTTTTTCTGATTGTAAATCGAGAACACCCAATACACGCGCACCGACCACCAATGGGATAGCCATTTCTGCATGTGTGTGTGGCAATAATGGATGAGGCAAGAAATTCGGGTCTTGTTGCACATCATTGACGATGACCGGTTGGCGTGTTTGATATGCTTGTACCACCAACGATTGTTCACGATTCAGGCGAATACGATGCCCTGCTTTCACCATCGCTTTGCCTGCTTCACCAGAACCTGCCATTACCCGCAAGGCATTTTCGTCATCATCGACCAAATAAATATGGGCATGATACAACCCAAATTCATCTTTGGTCATATTCACCACACGGTTGAGCAATTCGTCTAATGCCAGCACGGTGGTCGTTGCCGTACTCACACGCGCCACCGCTT
>PGTJ01000673.1 GCA_002794515.1 Phototrophicales bacterium | reverse complement strand
ATATTCAATAGGGCAATTCCGCCGGTCATCGGCGAAAAACTGCTGTGCATACTATTGACAGAGCCGTTAGATGCCGCGGTGGTCGTCATGCCCCATAACACACTATTGGTGATGCCAATGCGTGTCTCTTTGCCCTCCATGATGCCACGAGCATCATAAATCGGATTGGTGCTATATTCACTCATGAGCATGACCGACAAGCCAATGATGAGCAAGATGAACATGGCGATGAATATCGTCCACCCTTGTCGTTTATCTCCGACCATGACCCCATACGTATAGGTTAATGATGCAGGGATGAGCAAAATGGCGAACATCTGAATAAAATTGGATAATGGTGTTGGGTTTTCATATGGATGTGAACTGTTCGCATTAAAAAATCCCCCGCCATTTGTGCCAAGTTGTTTAATGGCAATTTGTGATGCCGCTGGACCTTGTGGGATGAGTTGTGTTTCACCTGATAGGGTTTGTGCCTCGACATATGGATTAAAATTTTGTACTACCCCTTCGCCCATGAGGACAAGTGCCATGACCACGCTGAGCGGTAACAAAATATATAATACCGTCTTGACTATATCCGACCAAAAATTGCCCAAAGATGACGATGTTTTAT
>PGTJ01000652.1 GCA_002794515.1 Phototrophicales bacterium | reverse complement strand
CCATTTATAGTTATAAGGGGCTTGAAAGTTCTGTGGTCATCCTCACCGAATTGGATAAAGCAAAAGATGAAGTGCGCGATATATTGATTTATGTCGGCATATCACGGGCAAAAAATCATGTAATTGTGATTGGCGATCTGCCACCAGCTAGGCGATAAAATCAATGTCCCCTCTTTATCGGAGGGGATTTTGTTCAGATTGACCTATCGCTCAATCGAAAATTCGATGACGGCATTATCACCAGTCTCGAAATTCTCAACACTGACTTGCACAGGACCATCGGCGGGAATATCGAGTTCTAAGAGTATCCGTTTAATTGAGCCAATGCTCTGAATAGCCAACACCGTTTCGCCTTGTGTGACGGTGATATAGGGTTCGCGCTCTGCGCCAGCAATCACACGTACACTGAGCAACACGGTTTCACCCGCCACCCCTTCAAAGATGCCCACCGCAGAGAAGGTTTTATCACTCAGGCGGACGGTTAAGGATTCATCGTTCAATTTCATAATGTCGCTGGTGCTGATCGAAACAGTGAAGTCCCCACTATCACCGATGATATACGGTTGGACGAGGAGTGAGTATGTGCCGTCTTCGGTGAGGACGATTCCCAGCAATTCGGGGTCGAAGCCCACACCGCTATCATCATCTGAGGCAATCACCGTGCCAGATGG
>PGTJ01000272.1 GCA_002794515.1 Phototrophicales bacterium | reverse complement strand
TTAATCAAGAAGGGAGAGATAATCATGCCTGTCCATCTGAAATGGTGGGATGACACCGAAACCATTCTCCATTATGAATTTATAGACCCCTGGGATTGGAATGAATACGACACCACACTGCGTCGGGGTAGGGCGCTCATGCGCGATAAAAATCATTATGTCGGCATTTTGAATGATATGACGGCGACCCAAAAATTGCCCACATCGCTATTATCGAAAGCGCGGGGGTATATCTCGACCAAGCCCAGAAACACTGGACGAGTCATATTTGCCACACAAAACAAGTTTGTCATCATGATGTTTCAAATGTTTATGCGCGTGTATCCCAAATTGGCAGAGAACTATTATATTCGTGCTACGCTTGATGAGGCTGTATCGGATATTCAAGCATGGCTAACAGAAAACACATTATCTACTTCTGAAGATTGAGAGACTATAATGCAACCCAATAACCCAAATAACCCCAATCAGCGCCAAATCCGCATTGAATTTCCGCCCAATTTGAATGCAACGTATGCCAATGCCGTCATCATTGGGCAAACAGGGAGCGAGATTATCTTCGATTTTGTCCAAGTCATCCCCACCGATATGCGGGCGCGGGTGCAAGATCGCATTGTCATGACCCCCGCCAGCGCCAAATCATTTTTGCAAGCCTTGCAACAAAATTTAGAGATGTATGAAGCCAAACATGGCGAGATCAAATTGCCACCCAAACCGCAATCCCTCGCCGACCAATTGTTTAATTTCACCCAACGTGGGGATGACAATTCAAATGAATAATCTGGATGCCATCGCCGAGATTTTACGCGCCGATTTGACCGAAAAAGATGCCGCCCGCGATAAAGCGGTGGTGCAATCACGCGAACTAATTCGCCTATGTGCGGAATGTATCCGCGCTATTCATCGCCGTGAATGGGATGATGCCGATGTTCGCCTTCAGAATATTCGCCATGTATCTCAACGAGTTGTAGATGGTGTGGCGGGCTATCCCGAATTATTTCATAGCGGATATTTACAAGATGCGCTCAAAGAGGTGGTCGAGGCGTTTATCACGTATGCTATCATCCGCGATCAGCCGCTACCCACGCCCGAAGCGCTGGCTGTCCCTAGCTCGACGTATTTGTTGGGATTAGCCGAAGCCGCCACCGAATTACGCCGTTTCATCCTCGACATCATGCGCCTAGATGAGCGTCATAGCCAGGAGGCAGAGCGCTTGTTAGATTGCATGGATACGATTTACGATCATTTGGTGACGTTCGATTTTCCCGATGCGCTCACACATGGGTTGCGCCGTCAGACGGATATTGTGCGCGGTGTATTGGAGCGTACTCGTGGCGATTTGACCACCAGCTTGCGCCAGCAATTGCTCCAAGATGCCCTAGAACGCCTCGAAAAAAAGCTGACAGAGTGACCAATTTGGTACTTTGGTCTAATTTTGTGTTAAGAAATTCGCGTTGTAATGGCAAAATAATCTAACGTATAGTAAATTGTGGGCATCGTCCGAAATACTTATCACACAAAATTATTTTGCTTAAGGAGACATATCCCATGCGTTCACTTCGCCGTTTTGTATTGGCATTGGTCATCGTTGCCTTAATGGCGACCACCTATATCACCCGTGTCCCCGCCCCCAAAGCCCAAGCCGCCCCCAATGGTTGCGGTCCCGAAGCCTTGTATTTATACACCCTCATCCCCGATACTATTTATTATTGGAGTTTCTGGACAGGCACAGTGCGCTTCAATTTCAAACCAGCTTGTGATGCGCATGATATTTGTTATAGTGGCAGTGGCATCAGCCGTGCTACCTGCGACACCCGTTTCTTGAATGATATGCTGGCAGTGTGTGACCGCGGTCCATCGTGGGATTCGCGCACTTGGTGCCGTTCGATGGCATACACCTATTATGGCGCGGTGCGGGCATTCGGTGGTATTGCTTATACACCGTGATAAACACAATTGTTAGGTTTTGTAGGGCGCGAGATGCGCCCTTTTTTATTTTATGTGGCAATGGATGGCTAAGTTTACGCCAATTTTTGATGAGGCTTAACAATCACTTAACACGCTTGCGTTATGCTCTGTAAGCTATGTCTCATACATAGCACCTCTGCTCAAAAAATCCGATTTACTAAGGAGATTCCATGCGCGTTAAATTTACCTTTGCATTACTGCTTGTTGTGTTGGTCTCTAGCCTCATTATCCCCGCGACAATCGCTCAAGAAAGCAACCTCGGCACAGAAGAAAATCCCATTCAAGTTTTCTTTGTCCCATCTGTTGAAGCCCAAGTGATTGTGACGGGTGGTGAAGTGATGGCACAAGCCCTCGAAGCCGCAACTGGTCTGAAATTTGAAGTATTCGTCCCCACCTCGTATGCCGCCACTGTCGAAGCGATGTGCGCCGCGCCCGACCGCTCTATGGGCTTTATCCCCGCCGCGGGTTATGTGATCGCCAATCAGCGCTGTGGTGTCCAAGTCGAAGCCGCCGCTGTTCGTCGTGGTTGGAATGTGTATTGGGCGGCGTATATCGTTCGTCGTGATAGCGATATTTATACCTTTGGCGATTTGGAAGGTCGTAGCTGGGCATACCCCGATGCAGGTTCGACCTCTGGTTATATCGTCCCCTCGGTCGAACTCGCCGCGGGTGGTATTACACCCGGTGAACGGGTAGAGGCAGGTGGTCATAACCAAGTGGTACAAGCCGTATATAGTGGCGAAGTCGATTTTGGCACAACCTTCTTTAGCCCACCCCTCGTCCCTGGTGCGCCTTGGCGAATTGGTGATAATCCCGAACCCTATGATTTGACTGTCGATGAATCGCGCCTCGATGAAAATGGCAACCTGTTTGTTGGTGATGTTCGCATTTTGGATGCGCGTGCCAACATCCGCCAAACCGCTCCTGATGTGGTCGACCAAGTGCGTATTCTGCGCCTGAGCAATCCTATCCCCAACGACACCCTCAGCTTCGGTCCAGATTTCCCCGAAGAACTCAAGGCTCAAATTATGGAAGCCTTATATGCCTTCGCCCAAACCGAAGAATGGGCGCAATCTATTGGTAGCGAAGACTTCTATGGCTGGAGCGGTATCGCCCCCATTGAAGATTCGGTCTACGATGTGGTGCGTTTGCAATTTGAAATTTTGGGTCTGACCGAAGAAGACATCTTCAACAGATAACCCGCACAAGATGGCGAAATAATGGGCAGCTGTCGAATTGCCCATTGTAATTGATCGGATAATCATAAGGGCGCACATGTTGCGCCCTTATAGCTCATAGGGATATGGATTATGCTCATTATCGAAAATTTGACCAAAGTGTATGACAACGGCTTCATGGCGCTCGATAACCTCAGCCTCGAAATTCCTGATGGGCAATTTGTCGCCATCATTGGTCTGAGTGGGTCGGGTAAATCGACCTTATTGCGCTGTATCAACCGCCTGATAGACCCCACCAAAGGGCGCATCATCTGGAAGGGAATAGATATTACCGCCGCCACAGATGACGAATTGCGCCATATCCGCAGGCGTATCGGCATGATTTTTCAGCAATTCAACCTCGTCAAACGTTCGCGTGTGCTGACCAATGTCATGTCGGGGCGGTTGGGATATATCAATCCTGTTTTTAGTTTGTTCAATTATTTTCCGCCACAAGAAAAAGTTCGTGCGATGGCGG
>PGTJ01000443.1 GCA_002794515.1 Phototrophicales bacterium | reverse complement strand
TATCAACATCAATTCGAGTTTTTCGATGGTTTCGGGCGTACACTTTTGCCGATTTGCCCAATCCAAAAATCCGCCTGATGATTTGTGCATCAGATACGTTTCATCCACCACCAAGCCCGCATCCAAATACATTCCACGCCATTCGTATTCGGCATAAATGCGATGGTGCGATGGGTCGCGCAATTGCTCGAAGGCATCGATATAACGGGCGGCGTGTTCGTTTTCGGGGGCATAGTGGTCTTCGATGACCAATTTGCCATTGGGCTTTAGCACCCGCGCACATTCTTGGACAAATTGAAAACAATTGGGAAAATGATGTGGGGCAATCCGACACGTAACCAAATCGAAACTGGCATCGGCGAAAGCCAAATGCTCGGCATCGGTTGTGGTATAGTGGGTGTTATCATGAACCGATAGCAGGGTTTGGGCGGCGCGGAGCATGTTATAGGTGATATCACCCGCGACCATCATCTTGACATGGGGTGCGATTAAATTCGCCGTATGTCCCCCCCCTGTGGCAATATCCAACACCACCCAATCGGCTTGTGGATTTGCCATCGCAAATAATTTACTCAGGTCATCCCCTGTGACATGTGGGGCGCTGGTCAGATAAGCGGTAGCAAATTCGCCAAATCGTTCTTGCGAGAGTGATTTTGGGTTAGTTGGGGTGGTCATATGTTAGCCTCTAACAGATTGTATTATGCGAAAAGCGCAATTCTATTATATCATAGGGACGCATACGTGATACAATTTTTTATCATGCAAAGGTTTTTCGTGTGACATTTGAATTCGAGATTTTAGCAACGGATGGTCATGCCCGCGCAGGTGTGCTTCATACGCCACATGGTGCTATTCCGACACCGGTTTTTGCCCCTGTTGGCACAGTGGCGACTGTCAAGGCTATTCCCCCGCGGGATTTGGTGACGATGGGGGCATCGCTCATCCTCGCCAACACCTATCACCTCTATTTACGCCCAACCGATACACTCATCGCCGAGATGGGTGGATTGCACCGTTTTATGGCGTGGGATGGTCCCATCCTGACGGATTCGGGCGGGTTTCAGGTATTTAGCCTGACAGAAATCAACAAGATAGATGATGACGGGGTGACATTTCGTAGTCATATCGATGGGCGAAAATTGCGCCTCACGCCAGAAATTTCGATGCAGATTCAGCAAAATTTAGGTGCAGACATCATCATGTGTTTTGATGAATGCCCGACACCGACCGATCGGGCGGTGGTGGAGCGTGCTGTTAAGCGTACCAGCCAATGGGCGGTACGATGCCGCGAGGCACATCCATATGATGATATTCAGGCGTTATTTGGCATTGTACAGGGTGGGATTTTCCCTGATTTGCGCGAACAATCAGCAGAATTTTTGACCAAGCTCAATTTTAAGGGGTATGCAGTTGGCGGTTTAGCAGTCGGTGAAACAAAACAGGCAATGTATGATACACTAGATGTAACTGCGCCATTATTGCCCACATCAAAGCCTCGTTATTTGATGGGTGTAGGCGAACCAGATGACTTGGTAGAGGCGGTTATGCGCGGGATGGATGTGTTCGATTGTGTCATGCCGACTCGTGTTGCACGACATGGTGCGGCATTGACCTTAGACGGTCGCATCAACATGCGGAATTTGGCACATGCCAAAGATGAGTCGCCATTGCAACAGGGATGTGGTTGTTATACCTGTCAGACCTTTACACGGGCATATTTGCGCCATTTGGTACATTCAAAAGAATTGCTAGGGCATTATTTGCTCAGCTTACATAACATTCACTTTTTGATTGATCATATGCGCCATATTCGAGAAGCCATTTTTGAAGGGCGTTTGCGTGAGTATGCAATACGATTTCTGAAACGGTATTTGCAGTTAACCTAACATGTTATGAAACCTGTCCAACGTACCTTCGCTATTGTCGCCCTTACTACCACATTGGTGAGTTGTGGTGTTCGTCATTCCCCCGCGACCACCCCAATAT
>PGTJ01000155.1 GCA_002794515.1 Phototrophicales bacterium | reverse complement strand
GTATTGAACCCGCTCTAAAGACCAGTAGCACCGGTCGCTGGCTAGATTTATGGGTGAACTCAATGCTTATCGGTGAATTTTTCAAAGCATTCTTTGGTGCATATAGCCATAGTAAGCGCATCCCTACCGAATTAATGCACATGGAAGACACACAAACGCACGCTTTATTACATGGTTTGTTTTCTGCTGATGGTTATATCAGTGAAGACAATATCGGTATTTTATTAGCCAATCAAAGATTGTGTGTTCAAATTCATCAATTGTTATTACGTTTGGGTTATTTCTTCACGATTTTCGAGAACACCCATAAAAATGGTCGCGTAGCAAGTTATCGCCTCACTGCACCTGCATCGGAAGCACGAGATTTATTCCATCAGTTTTTCAATCATATGCCACAATTGCCTGATACATCTTTACGTGCTTATTTTGAATATGATGGTCTCCGTTGGGTGCGAATTGACAGCATCACTACCGAAAATTATCGGGGCATCGTGATGGATATTGAGGTCGAAGAAGATCACTCGTTTGTATCGGCGGGCTTGGTCGTCTCGAATTGCTACGTGATTCCCATGGTTGGCGATTCGCGGGGTGGAATCATCGAGACGCTCGGCAACATGACCGAAATTATGTCGCGGGGTGGCGGTGTTGGCATCAATTTATCCACCTTGCGCCCTCGCCATGCCTACGTGAAGGGTGTGAATGGACGCTCTAGCGGGTCGGTATCGTGGGGTGCGCTGTATAGCTTCGTGACAGGTCTGATTGAACAGGGTGGATCGAGGCGCGGCGCATTAATGTTAATCCTCAATGACTGGCATCCCGATATTTTCGACTTTGTGAACAGCAAGCGCGAGGCGGGCAAAATCACCAACGCCAATATCAGTGTTGGGTTGAGTGATCGCTTCATGGATGCCATGAAAGCCGATGGCGATTGGCATCTGCAATTCCCCGATACCAGCCATCCCGATTATGATACACTTTGGGATGGCGACCTCGAAAAATGGATGGCATCGGGGCGACCTGTCATCACCTATAAGACGATTAAAGCCAAAGAATTGTGGAATGCCATCATCGAAAGTGCGTGGGCGAGCGCCGAACCGGGTGTTTGGTTCAGAGAACGCAGTAACAAAATGTCCAATTCGTGGTATTTTAATCCGCTCATCGCCACCAACCCCTGTGGCGAGCAACCGCTTTCGGCTTACTCGGTATGTAACTTGGGTGCGATTAATTTGGCGAAATTTTATGATGAAGAAAAGCACGATGTGGCATGGGATGATTTAGAGCGTACCGTTGCTTATGCGATTCGCTTCTTAGATAACGTCATCGATACCACGCCGTATTTCTTTGAGGAAAATCGCAAGGTGCAATTGGCAGAGCGCCGTGTTGGGCTTGGCACAATGGGCGTGGCAGAATTGATGATCAAGCTACACATCCGTTATGGTAGTGACGAATCGGTTGAATTTATCGATAAACTCTATAAATTCATGGCGGTTCATGCCTATAAAACCAGTAGCGCCATCGCCAAAGAGAAGGGGGCATTCCCACAATTCGACCCCGAAAAGTTCCTGCAAAGTGGCTTTATGGCAGATATGCCAGCCGATGTGCGTGAACAAATCCGTAAAGATGGCATTCGCAATGTAACACTATTAACACAAGCACCTACAGGAACAACAGGGACGATGGTCAACACCAGCACGGGCATTGAGCCATTCTTCTCGTGGGTGTATTATCGCAAGAGCCGTCTGGGATTGCACGAAGAGAAAGTCCCCATTGTCCAAGAGTGGTATGCACAAAATCCTCATGCCGATGAACTGCCCGATTATTTTGTCACGGCGATGGATTTAACGCCGATGGAACATGTCAAAGTGCAGGGTGCATTCCAAAAGTGGATTGATAGCGCCATCAGCAAGACGGCGAATTTGCCCAATAATTACACCGTCCAACAAACTGCCGAATTATACGAATATATGTATGCGCTCGGTTGCAAAGGTGGCACCATTTACCGCGATGGTAGCCGTGATGAGCAGGTGTTGATGCTCAAAGGTGATGAACGCGCCGAAAAAGAGAACGAAGCGAAATCGAAAAAAGAAGATAAGGTCGAACAAGTCGCCACACCGCACCGTGTGTATCCACGCCCCAAGAAATTGCATGGTGTGACGGTCAATACACAAACACCATTTGGCACAGCATACATCACCATGAATAGTGATGAACAAGGCTATCCGTTTGAGGTGTTCATCACCGCCCCTGGCAAAGCAGGAAGCGACTTACAAGCCGATGCCGAAGGTTTGGGGCGCATGATTTCGCTCTCGCTCCGCACCACCGAGCCACATAATCGCCGTGAGATGTTGCGCCTGATCATCGACCAGTTACGCGATATCGGTGGCGCACGGTCTATCGGTTTTGGCATCGAGCGTGTGATTTCTTTGCCCGATGCCGTTGCCCGTGCTTTGGAAGATCACTACTTCCCCAAATCCGAGACATTGCAATTACAAATTCCGATGATGGATGTTGGCATCGGCAAATCATCTTCACAACCCAAATTGCTGAGTAGCAATGGTCATGATCATCACCATGAAATTGAGGTGAATTATTCCACCGCCGATTTATGCCCATCGTGTGGGACGATATCGCTGGTGCGGGCAGAAGGGTGTCGCCGTTGCCTGACTTGTGATTATACCGAATGTTAGTTGTGGTAACTCAATTATCTTGGCTGTGGGTATGATATCACATTACGCCCACGATTACCCAACGGGGCAGAAATGCCCCGTTTTCGTTTTGTAGGGGCATGATATAATGGAATTTCATTTTCGTAGAAAGGGGAATTTAAATCCCAATGAACCCTGTTGATGATATGGACGATTTTTTTATGAGTGATGGGTCTTATTGGCAAGCGCCAGATTTTATCTTGACCGACATTATCACCACGATGGTCAATATGATGGAGATGCCCGTTGGCATCACCCTCTTTATGAAAGGGATGATTATCAGTGGCTCTTTGGTCAGTGAACGACAATATCTCTCCAGCCTCAGCGCCGTCTTTCAGGCGCTCGCCAGCGCCAGTTTTGAGGGCGCAGAAGAAGATGCCGAGATGAAACAACAATTTCAACGCCTGTTTGATTTTACCAGATTGAGCGAGAACGATTACAGCCTGATGGATATGGAAGATGAAGAACTCGAATCTGCTCATGATGATGTCGATTTCGATTTGAACTTGGACGAAGACGATGATGATGAAGCCTTTGATTTTGATGAATTTTACCAGATGAAAAAATCATCCGTTGTGCCTGTGCGCTTTATGCACCTGCGTGATGCGATGGTGCTTTATCCGGGCGCATCGATTGGCTTTCGCCATAGCATTTTGCCCATCATCCGTATTCGCATTCATTCGATAGATGGTTGGATTTTAGGACAAGCTCTCGATGCCAGCGAATTGCAAGGCGATGATGAGCCTCGTCCGATGGTGCATTAAATGATGAAATTTGACATTTTTTCGCGCAAGTGGGTGAAGCGCGTTATCATCTTTTTGGGGATTAGTCTGGGGATATGGGCGGGCATGATCATCATTTTGGCGATACACCTGTTTCGCTATGGAGATGTCATTACAGCAGAACCATCGGATGTCATCATCGTCTTGGGGTCTGGATTGCGCCGCGATGGGCGGGCAGGCGATGCCCTATGGCGACGCTCACTTTGGGCTTCGCGCTTGTATCAGCAAGGCTATGCCGATGCCATTATCTGCACAGGCGGAATTGGGCGTGGGCAAACTCGGAGCGAATCCGATGCCTGTCGTGCTATTTTGATTGATGAAGGTGTGCCAGCCGATGCCATTTTCATCGAAGAAAAAAGCCACAGCACCGAAGAAAATGCCCGCTATGCCCAAGAAATTATGACCGAACAAGGCTTTCAGAGCGCCATTTTGGTCACAGATAGCTTTCATATGCTCCGTGCCAGTTGGATATTCGATCAACAAGGCATCGCCCATACCCGTGGCACAGTCCCACGAGATTGGGTGGCACGGCGCTTTTTTATTCAACATTTTGCCCGTGAAATCATCGCCCTTCATTGGCAGGCATTCAAGACATTTTTTAACCTGCCCGTGAGCAATATCCCCTTCAGTTAAGGGCATGATGTGCCATAGCCCAATCGTAGGGTGAGCATAGACCAACCATCTATCGGGGCGCAGTTTTCCCCCTGCATTTAGGTCTATAATGAAAGTATCGCAAGTGTAACTTTCATTTATACAAGAGGGAGAACACCATGCAAAAAATCCGTTATTTGTTTATTGTATTATTGGTTTGTATAGGGGTGATGAGCCTATCTGCACAAACCGATGATGACGAGCCAGATCCACAAGATGCCCCACCCGAATTGATGGTGGTCAGCGTATTGCCCGAAGATGGCACACGCGATGTGGCGGGTAGGGCGGTGATTACCGTCATTTTCAACCGTCCTGTTGTGCCATTGGTGATTGTCGAAGAGATGGATGAATTGCCACAACCGCTCACCATCAGCCCCGCCATCGAGGGCAAAGGCGAATGGTTGAACTCATCCATTTATACATTTACCCCAGATGTCATCTGGTCGCCCAGCACAACATACACCCTCATGGTGAATGCGGGCTTGACGGCGGTGGATGGCACGGTTTTGGCAAAAGATTACATGTGGTCATTCACCACGACCGATCCGCGGGTGATTGAAACCCGTCCACGTCAAAATGAGAATACGGTTGCCCTCAATCGTAATTTCCAGATGACCTTCAATATGCCCATGAATACCGAGAGTGTCGAACAAGCCTTTTTCTTGCGCCCTGTTGGGTCAGAAGGCAACACCGCAGGCACATTTGAATGGAATCGAGATAACACGGGCTTCATTTTTAGACCATCAGAATTATTAGTCATCGATAGTCGCTACGAAGCGGGTTTTGCACCGCGTGCCGTGTTCGCCGCGATGGGCGAAAATCCGATGCCAAACGGTTTCACCACCCATTTCACCACCGTGCCGTATCCCGAAATTATCGGCTCAGATCCGCCAGATGGCAGTTCACCATCCTATATTTGGGATGTGAGTATCAAATTCAATACCTTCATGGATGTGACTTCCTTCCATGACTTAATCACCATATCGCCAGCCCCAGCGCGCGAACCTGATTTATATTTCTACGATTGGAATAATAGCTTGGTGATTTCGTTTTATATCTATCCATCCACCACCTATACCATCACCCTTGCTCCTGGTGCGACAGATCCATATGGGAACAAAGTTGGTGGATATGAATTTTCGTTCACTTCGCCACCTTACGAACCACAACTTGGGATGCGTACAGCAGGGTATGTCGGGTTATATAATGCCAATAACCCCAAAACCGAGTTATTCGTCACACACATGAATGTCAGCTATCTCGATTTGAACCTGTATTCTGTGCCATTGGCAGAATTTGCCCTGAGCGTGTTAGATGAAGATAATTACGACCCGACCTATAATTATCGCCCATCACCAGACGATCTCCTCAAAAATTGGCAAATCGAATCGGTGGCACCAGAAAATTATGTGCGTTTTGAATTGCTCGATTTAGGTGCGGGATTATATGAAGATAAAACCGCCTTAGACCCTGGCATCTATTTCTTAACCATGAGTAGTCCAGAGACACGCCGTGCGCAATATGACGATTATAAGCACTTCCTCGTTGTGGCGAATGCCAACCTCGTCACCAAGATGAGCATTGATAATGTGCTGATTTGGGCGACCGATCTTCAAACTGGTGCGCCAATCGCCAATACCACCATCAAGATTTATGATGGACGCTATAGCGAAGTGGCGCGTGGCACAACCGATGAAAACGGGATGCTGTATCTGGATTTGCCCCGTACAAACGATGTGTATGATAAGCGCATTGCCATTTTGGATGATGGCACATATTTCGGTGTAGGATTATCTACATGGTCGAATGGCATCGAAAGTTATAATTTCGGTGTGCCGAGCAATTACTATCCCCAACAATATAGCGTCTATATCTACACTGACCGCCCAATTTATCGACCAGGGCAACCTGTTCATTTTCGGGGTGTCGTCCGTGAAAAGGATGATGTTGTCTATAGCATCCCCGCCATGACGACTGTGCCTGTGCAGATTTATGATGACAGTGGTGAATTGGTTTATGATAAAGAACTCACGCTGACCGAATTTGGCACATTTAGCGACACATTCGATATTGCCAGCGAAGCCGGTTTGGGGTCGTATCGGATTAATGTCGAGTTGCCCTCGCGCCAGCGCTGGTATTCAGAAGGTGGGTCGGTCTATTTTGCTGTCGCCGAATATCGCCTGCCCGAATTCCAAGTCGAGACTGTCCCTGTGACCAGCGAGGTCGTACAGGGTGATAC